>NZ_JACARS010000030.1:0-19260 GCF_013386485.1 Pseudomonas sp. P7758
CCCTCGCCACAACAAGCTCCCTCTCTACAACAAGCTCTTCACCACAACAGGCTCCTCATCACAACAAGCTCCCTCCCCAAAGCAATCTCCCTCACCCCATAAAAGCATCTTCAGCATCGACCTTCGCAACCCATCAGTGAGCAGACCATGCAACCGATCTACATCGACTTCCTCAACGGCCTGGACATCGACGAACTGGCCCTGACCAACGACGAAATCCTCAACGCCATCGAATCCAGCCTGGCGATCCAGGGCCGCAGCGAGGCGGTGATCGAGCCGCGTATGCACCTGATTCCCGGCGGTGAAATCAACGGCCACTTCAACGTGCTGCGCGGTGTATTGGGCGGCGCAATCGGCTACGCCGGGGTCAAGGTGGTGGGCGACTTTGTCGATAACTACCGCAAGGGCCTGCCCTCGGAACTGGCGATTCTCAACCTGCTGGACCCGGCCACCGGCATCCCCAAGGCCATCCTCGACGCCTCGGCGATTACCGACATGCGCACCGGCGCCGTCACCGCCATCGGTGCCAAATACCTGGCCCGGCCCGACAGCAAAATCCTCGCGCACATCGGTGCCCGTGGCACGGCGTATTGGAACGTGCGGCTGCTGGACCACCTGTTCGACTTCGACGAAATCCGCGTGCACTCGCGCCGCAGTGAAAGCCGCGAAGCCTTCGCCGAACGCCTGCGCCGCGACCTCGGCAAGCCGGTGATTGTCACCGACGACTGGGAGTCCACGGTGCGCGGCGCCGACATCGTGGTGGAAGCTTCACGCCTGGATCAGCCGCAACCGTTGCTGCACACCGAGTGGATCAAGCCCGGTGCCTTCGTCGTGCCCTACGGCACCATGAGCGCGGTGGAACTGTCGTTGACCGACATCATGCACAAGCTGGTGGTGGACGATTGGGGCCAGTGCAAGGGCGGGATGTTCGGCGCATTGCGCGCCCATGTCGACGCCGGAAAACTCAGCGCCGAGACCTTGCATGCCGAGTTGGGGCAGATCGTCGCCGGCTTGAAGACCGGCCGGGAAACCCCCGAGGAAACCATTCTGTTCTGGCACCGTGGCTTGAGCCTCAGCGATATCGCCCTGGGCCACGCACTGCTGGAAAAATCCAGACGCCTGGGGATCGGCCAGCGGTTGCGCTGGGCATGATTCACTTCGATCCCGCCGGTTTGACGATTGAGGATTTGCTGTCGATTGCCCGCCAAGACGCGCCGGCTGACTTCAGCGATGCGGCCCGCCAACGTATCGACGAAGGGCATCGACTGTTGCTGCGCCTGGTGGCTGAAGGCTCGTCGATTTACGGGGTGACCACCGGCCTCGGTGCGGCGGTGGATACGCAGGTTGCGCCGGAACAGGCAAACATTCCTTTGGGGCGTGCGGTGGGCGTTGGCCGCCTGGCCAAGCGTGAGGAATTACGCGCGATCACCGCAGCCCGCTTGGCTGGGTTGGCCCAGGGGCGTTCGGGTATTTCGCCGGGTGCGGCGCAGGCGCTGTTGGCGTTACTCAACTGCGGCATGGAGCCCGCGGTGCCGTTGCTCGGCTCGTTGGGCGAGAGCGACCTGGCGCCGTTGGCGCATTTGAGCCTGGCGCTGAACGTGCCATTGACGGGCAAGGATGGCCTGGCGCTGGTGTCGGCCAACTCCGCGAGCATCGGCCTTGGCGCGTTGCTGGTGGCCGAGGCCGAACAGGCATTGCAGGCCGTGTTGGCGGGGCTGGCGTTGTCGTGTGAAGGCTATCGGGCCAACCTCAGTCCGTTTCAGCCGTGGGCTTCGCGGTTGCGCCCGGCGCCGGGGCAAAGCGGGCAATCAGCGGCGTTGCTGGAATTGCTGGCGGGCGGCGAATTGGCCGATAACCCGCGCCGGCTACAGGACCCGCTGAGCTTTCGCTGTGCCACGGTGGTTCAAGGCGCGGCACAACAGGCAGTGCAGGCGTTACGCGAGTTGATCGAACTGGAACTGGCCAGCGGCGCGGACAATCCGGCGTTGATCAGCGAAGACGTGTTGGTGCTGGCCACGGCCAATTTCGACAGCACCCATCTCGCGCTGGCGGCCGAAGGCTTGGGCCTGGCGTTGAGCCGCGTGGCGGTGTGCAGCGCCGAGCGGATTGCCAAGTTGCTGTCGCCGGCCTCCAGTGAACTGCCGCGCTTTCTGATCAACCAGCCCGGGCACGTGGGCATGGCCGCCTTGCAGCGCACCGGTTCGGCGTTGGTGGCGGAGATCGGGCACTTGGCCAATCCGATCCCGGCGGTGAGCGTGCCGGTGGCGGATCGCGTGGAAGATTATGCGGGGCAGGCGCTGGCGGTGGTCGAGAAAACCCGGCAACTGGTGCAGCGCGTGGTGTGGCTGGGCAGCATTGAGTTGATCGTGGCGGCGCAGGCGGTAGACCTGCGCGGCAAGGTTCAACTGGGGCAGGGCACCCGGCGTATTCATCAGGCGGTGCGCCGCCAGGTGGCGCACCTGGATCAGGACCGTTCGGGGTCGGTGGATGTGTTGGCGTTAAGTGCATTCATCGAAAACGATGGCTTGAAACCCATTCTCTAAAACTATGAAGATCAACTGTGGGAGCTGGCTTGCCTGCGATAGCGGTGTTGGATTCACCATCGCTATCGCAGGCAAGCCAGCTCCTACAGGTTGATCGCATTTCAGGTCACGGATTTTCAGCGGCCAAGGCAGCAATCACTGCCGGGCGTTCACCGACACGCTGCTGAAACTTCGCTAACGCCGGCCACTGCTGCAAGTCGATATCAAACAACCCCGCCCAGCGCAGCACCACAAACAGGTACGCATCCGCCACTGAGTACTGCGCGCCCAGCAGGTAATCCTGGCGCTCCAGGGTCTGTACCAGAATCGCAAAACGCTTGAACAGCGTGGCCTTGAACAGCGCCTTCACCTCATCGGGAATCGCGTCCTTGAACAACACTCCCAGCCCGCCATGAATCTCGCTGGAGACAAAGTTCAGCCACTCCTGCAAACGCACCCGCTCCCAGCTGCCATTGGCCGGCGCCAGGCCCGCTGCGGGTACACGGTCGGCCAGGTATTGCAGGATGGCCGCGCCTTCGGTCAGTACCTCGCCGTTGTCCAGTTGCAGTGCGGCCACATAGCCCTTGGGGTTGATCTGCAGGAAATCATCACCGTCAGCCGTGAGCTTTTTCTGGTTGTCGACGCGAATCAATTCAAACGGCAGGGCCAATTCCCGCAGCGCGATATGGGAGGCGAGGGAACAGGCATTCGGGGAAAAATACAGCTTCATCGGGGCAACTCCGCAGGACAGTTGCCTTCAGTCTCATGGGCATGGCACCTTGGGTAAAATTAATCTTTCAGAATCCTGCCATAAGGACAGCTACTGCCATGATGAACCTGATGCACTGGCGCCTGCTGGTGGCCGTGGCGGACAACGGCAGCATCACTGCCGCCTCCGAACGAGTGGGCATGACTCAGTCCGCCGCCAGCCAGGCGATGGCGGCCATGGAGGCCAACCTCGGTGCGCAGTTGTTTGTGCGTGAGGCGCGTCAGACCGTGCCTACCGCCCTGGGCCTGCAAGTGATCGAGCAGGCGCGGGTGATGTTGGAAGCGTTGCAGGCGATTCGCACCACCGTGGACGAAGCGCGGCCGATGCTGCGTGGGACGATTCGCATCGCGAGTTTCCCCATGGTGCTGGCGGTGTTCCTGCCGCCGCTGCTGCGTCGGTTCAACCAGCTTTACCCCGGCATCGAGGTCACGGCCCTGGAAGTGACCGACGATGAAGTGAACACCTTGCTCGACGCGAATCTGATCGACCTGGGCGTGGTGCTCAACCCGCCGTCCGAGCGCAATGCCGCCGTGCTGGGGCGCGATAACTGGGTGGCGGTGCTGCCGATGGCCCACGGGTTTTCCCGGCGCCCGGCGCAGGCAACGGTCACGCTGGAAGAGTTGGTGGAGCAACCGTTCGTGCTTGCCACCGGCGGCTGCACCGTCAACGCCCGCAGCCTGGCGCAGGAAGCCGGCCTGGTGCTGCGCGAGGTGCGGGTGGAAGTGCGCGAGTGGAACAGCGCTTTCAGCCTGGTGCGTGAAGGCGTGGGAGTGACGCTGGTGCCCGAGATGACCCTGCCGGCCCAGCGCCACGGCTTGCGCATCATGCCCCTGGCGGAGCCGGTGCATCGCGAGTTTGCGTTGGTGACATCACGCCACCAACCGCCTTCCGCAGTGGTTAATGCTTTGTTGCAAATGCTGGCTGACTAGTGGCCTTGCATAGCGCCAACGCCTGTCTATGCTCACCCAGAACCGTTGATGACGCTCGGCATATAAAGCGTTTCGGATAGGTTTCCCCATAAAGGTCTTCGATCAAGATTCAAACCGTGAATGGAATGCGCCCGCGTGGGCGTCGGGAAAATAAAGGGTGATCTGACATGTTCAACCGCCAACACAAATCCGACCTGCTGGAAATCGAACGTTTCTCCTGTGCCCTTACCGAAGCCAAAGCCAAATTGGCCGCCATCAGCCGTTCCATGGCAATGATCGAGTTTGATCGCGACGGCATCGTGCTGGACGCCAATGAAAATTTCTGCAAGACCATGGGCTACCGCGCCGAAGAAATTCGCGGCAAGCATCACCGGATTTTCTGCGAAGAGGCCTACACCCACACCGACGCCTACGCCAAGCTCTGGCGCGACCTGGCGCGGGGCGAGCCCCTCAGTGGCACCTTCATGCGGTTGAACAAGCATGGTCAGGAAGTGTGGCTGGAGGCCAGTTACATGCCGGTAATCGGTGCCGACAACCAGGTGCAAAGCGTGATCAAGGTGGCCTCGGACATCTCGGCGCGGATTCACCGCGAGCATGAAAACCAGAGCCTGATCGACGCCATCGGCCGCTCCATGGCGGTCATTGAATTCACCCCGCAAGGCCAGATCCTGAATGCCAACGACAACTTCCTGAAGACGGTGAAGTATTCCCTCAGTGAAATCGTCGGCCAGCACCACAGTCTGTTTTGTCATCGCGGTGAGACCGATTCGCCGGCCTACAAGGCGTTCTGGGCCTCGCTCAATCGCGGCGAATATCACTCCCACCGGTTTGAGCGCAAAGACAAATTCGGCCAAACGCTGTTCCTGGAAGCCTCCTACAACCCGATCTTCGATGCCAACGGGCGCCTGTACAAAGTGGTGAAGTTCGCCAGCGACATCACCGACCAGGTCACCACCTTGCGCACGGCTGCCGACTCGGCTCACGCCACCTCGGTGCAAAACGACGCCTGCGCCCGCAAGGGTTCGGAAGTGGTGCAGCAGACCGTGCAGATCATCGAAGAAATTTCCCGTGACCTTAACGAAGCGGCCGTGAGCATCGACGCAGTGAGCAAGCAGTCGGACATCATCGGCACCATCGTCCAGACCATCCGCGGCATCGCCGACCAGACCAACCTGCTGGCGCTGAACGCCGCAATCGAAGCGGCCCGAGCGGGCGAGCATGGGCGCGGGTTTGCGGTGGTGGCGGATGAGGTGCGCAGCCTTGCGGCGCGAACCAGCCAGGCGACGATCGAGATTGTGGATGTGGTGCGCAAGAACCACGACCTGTCGATCAGCGCGGTGTCGAGCATGCAATCGAGCCTGAGCCGCACGGGGCTTGGGGTGGAGCTGGCGAATGAGGCGGGGCAGGTGATCCTGGAGATTCAGGAAGGGTCACGGCATGTGGTGGATGCGATCAGTCAGTTCAACTCGACACTGCAATTGCAGTAACACCGCAGATCAAATGTGGAATGAGCTTGTGTGGGAGCGGGCTTGCTCGCGAATGCGGTGTGTCAGTCAGCACATGGATTGACTGACACACCGCATTCGCGAGCAAGCCCGCTCCCACATTTGGTTTGTGGTGTGGCTTAGATCGCAGCCAGGGTCTCTTTCACCGTCTGCGCCTGCGGGTCAGCCGTCTTCGCCGCTACCTGCTGCGCCTGCTGCTCCTTCAGGCGTTCTGCAACTTCCTTGGAAATAGCATCCTGCTTGTCCTGAGGCATGTTCTTCACATCGTCCTCGGTCAAACCCTGTTCCTTGAGCAGTTGCTCGCGGATGCGCTCGGCCGGGCTTTTTTTCATGTAGTCGGTGAAGTCACTGCGGGCCGACGTGGTGGAGTCAGTCTTGGCCGTATCGGTGGTCGAGGCGGTTGCGGTGGTGGCTTGCAACTGCACACGGGTCTTGGCGAAGGCGGCATTGATGTTGTCGGCAGTGGCGTCGGCCGCTGCCTGTGTGGTTGATACAGTGGTAGTGCCCTGTTGCACGTTTTGCGCGGCACCGCTGTACAGCGCGCTGGCCGCGGCGTTGGCCGGGTCCATGTCTGCGCGCTTGATGCGTTGGATCGTCGACTGAGCCTGGGGGTTGTTGTTGATCAGCATGATCAGGACACCTGTGGATGTGGGCGGTGCCACAGGTGGAGCAATTAGCGTGCCCAGTGGTATGGCCCCGTGTTTACGGGGCTTTTGGCCGCTACCGTCGGCAAGCGTTGGCGTGCCGCCGGCCATTGTTTGCCGCTAGTGGGCAATGTTCTCCAGCGCCAGGTTGCGGGTGCGCGGGCCGAACCAACTGATGGTGATCATCACGATCAACATGCTGCTGGCGATAAACGCCAACACGCCGGGCGTGCCGAGGTGTTCGAGGATCACGCCGATCAACAGGCTGCTGAACACCGTCGACAACCGGCTGAACGAATAGCAGAAACCCACCGCCCGGGCGCGGATGTTGGTGGGGAACAGTTCGCTCTGGTAGGAGTGATAACTGAAACTCAGCCAGGCGTTGCAGAAGGTGATCATCACCCCGCAGATCACCAGGCCCACGGCGGTGGTTTGCAGCGCGAACAAACTGCCGAAGATCACCGCGCCGAGCGCCGAGCCGACAATCTGCCATTTGTTCTCAAACCGGTTCGCCACCTTCACAAACAGCAGCGGCCCCAACGGGTAGGCGAGGGTGATGATGAAGGCATAGCCCAGGCTGTGAGTGACGCTCACGCCCTGGCCCGAGAGCAGGGCCGGCAGCCAGTTGCCGAAGCCAAAAAAACCGATGGCCTGGAACACATGAAACACAATCAGCATCAACGCCCGGCGCCGGTACGGCGGTTGCCAGATATCGGCGAAGCGCCCTTGGCCCTGCACGCTGACGGCTTGCGGTTCCGGCTCATCGAGTGGCTTGCCGTGGTCTTTCCGGCAGCGCGCTTCGAGGTTGTCCATGATCTGCCCGGCTTCGTCGAAACGGCCTTTTTGTGCGAGCCAGCGCGGCGATTCCGGCAGGCGCTTGCGCAGTTGCCAGATAAACAGCGCAAATACCGCACTGCTCACCACTACCCAGCGCCAGCCGGAAATCCCGAACGGTGCCTGGGGTACCAGCCACCACGACATCAACGCCACCGCCGGCACCGACAGGAACTGGATGAAAAACGCAAAGGCAAACGCCGAGCTGCGCATGCGCTTGGGCACCAGTTCCGAGAGGTAGGCGTCGATGGTCACCAGTTCGATGCCCAGGCCGATGCCCACCAGGAAACGCATGCAGATGATGCCCAGGGCGGAGGTCTGGATACCCATCAACACGGTGGCGACGGTGTACCAGATCAACGCAAAGGTGAAGATCGCCCGGCGCCCGTAGCGGTCGGCAATCGGGCTGAGCAGGCTGGCGCCGAGGAACAGGCCGAGAAAGGTCGCCGAGGCAAAGGCCGCCTGGTCGGAGAAGCCGAATACGCCCTGGCTGCCGGTGTGGAAAATTCCGTCACTGATCAGGCCGGGGCTGATATAGGCAGTCTGGAACAAGTCATACAGCTCGAAAAAGCCGCCAATCGACAGCAGCGCCACCAGGCGCCAGACAGTGGCGACGGCGGGCAACCGATCAATGCGCGCGCTGATGTGCGCGGCGCGGATCGGGTCGATACCGTCTGCAAGAGAGGGTGAAGACATGGGCAGAAGACTCAGTAAGTGATCGGGATCTCGAATTCCTGGAACGCATCATCCACCGGTTGGTAACCCAGCACACGGGTTGTTTCGCTGAGGTCCAGGCGTTTGAAACGGTTATTGGAAATGCCATGGGCGATCAGGTGTTTCACCCCGATGGTTTCCACCGAGCGTTGCAGCAGTTGCACGGCGTCGCGGGGGCTGAGCCAGGCGCTGAGATCGCGGGCGTTGTTCAGGTCGTGGGTTTCGGGGAATTCAAACGCACCGATGCGCAGGGCGATGGTGGAGAGCGGGGTTTTGGCCGCGTAAAAACCGCACAGGGCTTCGCCGTAGCATTTGCTCACGCCGTACAGGTTGGCGGGCAATACAGGCATGCCCGGCGTGATCTGCCGGTCTACCGGGTAGCCTTCGATGGTCTGGGCACTGCTGGCGAACACCAGGCGCTTCACACCTGCGGCCACGGCGGCTTCGAACAGGTAGGTGGTGGCCAGGATATTGTTGGGCAACAACTCGTCGAAGGTCGCGCTGGCGTGGGGGATGCCCGACAGGTGCACGATCACGTCAATCCCGTCGAGCAGGGCGGCGAGGGCGGTTTTGTCGCTCAGGTCGGCGTGGATGAAACGGTGCTCGCCGAGGGCGAAATCCGGCTCGATGCGGTCGGTGAGGGTGAAGCGGTAGCGGTCTTTCGAGGCTTCGAAAAACGTCTTGCCGATGCGGCCACAGGCGCCGGTGAGTAGTACGTTGAGTCCGTTCATTGGGTAGTCCTTGTTTTTAGTTGTGGCCGTCGAGGGCGAAGGTTTTGAAGCCGGGGCGTTGGCTGAGGGTTTCGTAGTAAGCGCTGACCGCCGGGTAGGACGGATGCTCCATGGGCGTCATCCACCAGCGGTGCACCGACAGGCCGATGAGGATGTCGGCGAGTGTGAAGTCGTTACCGGCGACGTAGGCGCCGGTTTTGATCAGTTGCTCTTCAAGCAGACCCATCTTGTCGTTCCAGCTTTTTACCCCGGCTTTGATGCGTTGCGGGTCCTGGTAGTCTGGATTCTTGCGTACCAGAGCGTGGAAGGCGTAGCCCCACGACGGGTTGAGTTCGGTGGCTTGCCAGTCCATCCATTGCTCGACCCTCGCACGGGCGACCGGCTCGGTGGGCAACAGGTCGTGGCGTTGGTGCAGGCCCACGAGGTAGCGGCAGATGGTATTGGATTCCCACAGCACGCCGTTGTCGTCGATGATCACCGGGACTTGGGCGTTGGGGTTCAGGGCCAGGAATTCGGGGGACTGGGTGGAGGCGAAGCCGATGCCCCAGTCTTCGCGGTCGTAGGGGATATCCAGTTCCTGGCAGGTCCACAGGACTTTTCGCACGTTGATGGAAGAAGTGCGACCGAGGATTTTCAGCGAATGGCCCATGGTGCTTTCCTGACGAGGGTGAGAAGGCAGGGGGCAATTTAGCAGGGGCCAGAAGGCACGGCGAGGTTGTTAAGTGGGCAGGATCAAAAATGTGGGAGCGGGCTTGCTCGCGAATGCGGTGTATCAGTGATGGAAAGCTCGGCTGACACACCGCATTCGCGAGCAAGCCCGCTCCCACAGTTTGACCGCGTGCGGTCTGTTAGATCAGTGGTGATTCCAGGTCCATCAGCTTGCCCATCAGCAATACGCCCAACTCACTCAACTGGTGAATCGCCAATGCGGTGTCGCGGTCTTTGCCGGTGAGTTCATCAGACAGGTCGAGCAATAACGTGCTGACCGAGGAAAACGTCTCGTAGCTGTTGGCGATCAGACTTTCGCTGCTGGCGTCGGGGCTGACGGTGAATAAGGCGGGAGGATTTGGAGTTGCTTTGAACATGGTAAGTGCCCTGTATTAGGCCACCCCCATATCGCTACTAAACAATAAAGGAGGCAGCTGCGCGCAGGTTAGTAGACCGGTGGACACTCATAGCCGGCGCACCCGAAGGTGCCCTACGCACAGCCGCCATCAAGCACAGACAAAATCGTCTGACAGATGAAGCTCATGCACTAAGAGTGAACCAGTTCGGGCTACTAAACCCGATCACTGAGAAATTCAGCGACCGGGCAACCTTAGAGAGCCCTACCCAGGCGCACAAGCCGGCGGATTCTGACGTACCTGTAGGTAACGGAGCAAGGCGCTGCCAGCAACACCAGCCACTTCCTACAGCTACCGCCTAGGTACTCTCGCGCACCTTCAACTCAAACCCCATGTCCACCACCGGCCGGGCGATCTTGTTGCCGGCCATCACCGTCAGCAAATGCTCTGCCGCGCGCCGGCCAATGGCTTCACGCGGCGTACTGATGCTGCTCAGTCGCGGCACCATGAACGAGGAGGAGGGCAGGTCGTTGAAGCCCAGCACCGAGATCTGGTCCGGCACCTTGATGCCATGGCGCAGCGCTTCCAGCAACGCACCCTGAGCCAGGTCGTCGTTGCCAAAGAAGATCGCGTCCACATCCGGATGGCTGGCCAGCAACTGCAGGAACAATTCACCACCCAGGCCCAGCGACGATGGCCGTGGTGTCAGCACTTCCAGCGCCGGGTCGTACAACCCAGCCTGTTGCAACGCCCGGCGAAAGCCTTCGCCGCGCAGCAAAGTCCGCTGGTCCAATTGCGCGCCAATGTAGGCCAACCGCTTGCGCCCCCGTGAGATCAAATGCGCCGCCGCTGTTTCCCCGGCGTTCAATTGCGAAAATCCTACGCAGTTCAGTCCGGCGCCCGGGTCCAGGTCCATCATGTACACACACGGCACATTGCTCGATTCCACCATGCGCCGGGCACTTTCCGTACGGTCAAACCCGGTCAGCAGCAACCCCCGTGGCTGGTAGGCCATGTAGTTGCGCAGCAGGTCTTCTTCTTCGTCACGGGAATAGTGGGTGTTGCCGATCAGCACTTCAAAGCCCTTGGGCCGCAGCACCTGGTGGATGGCTTCCAGGGTTTCGATAAACAGCAGGTTGGACAGCGACGGCACCAACACCACCACCGACTGGCTCTGGGCAGATGCCAGGGCACGGGCGGCCGGGTTGACCACGTAGCTCAGTTCGGCGGCGGCTTTTTGCACTTTTTCCACCAGTTCGGTGGCCACGGTGCTGATGCCGCGCAAGGCCCGGGACGCGGTAATCGGGCTCACGCCAGCCAGGCGTGCCACTTCATTGAGGGTAGGGCGGCCCGTGGTGCGGGTATTTTTATCGTTCTTGGGAGTCATCAGGCGGCTTGCCAAACAAAAATCGAGGCACTAAGGTAGCGCTGTCTCCAAGACCCTGCAAATTCTTGAACGTCGGGATGCCTGTTCCCGTTCAAACCTTTGGAGCAGATGCACGCGTCACTCCATAAAAATGACAAGACGGCGCGGGAAAAGCCTGTTTTTGCACTAGCCTTACAGCGTGCAAAGGTAGCGCTATCTGCGTCTTGAGGTGTTTCATGAGTCAACCTGTTACTGCCCTCGTGATCATGGGTGTTTCCGGCTGTGGCAAGTCCAGCGTCAGCGAGGCCCTGTGCCTGCTGAACGGCGCCACTGCCATCGAAGGCGACAGCTTTCACCCCGCCGCGAACATCGAGAAGATGAGCGCCGGCCATCCCCTTAACGACGAAGACCGCGCCGGCTGGCTCGACATCCTGTGCGATGAGCTGCGCCGCTCGCTCAAGGCCGGCGAGCATCCGGTGCTCACCTGTTCGGCCCTGAAGAAGAAATACCGCGACCACCTGCGCGAAGCCGCGCCGGGCCTGGGGTTTGTGTTTCTGGAGCTGACCCGCGAAGTCGCCGCTGACCGTGTGTCCCATCGCCCCGGCCATTTCATGCCGGCCAGCCTCATAGACAGCCAGTTCGCCACTCTTGAATCGCCGGTGGGCGAGCCGTTGACCCTGGCCCTCAACGCCAGCGTAGACAGCGTCGAAGAACTGGCCGAGCAAACCAATGCCTGGTGGCTCGAACACGGCTTTGAACCAAACAAATAATTTTTTGCCGGACAAGATAGCGCTGTCCGCCTGCACTGAATTTTTTACCGGCTTTAATAACAACAACAAACAGGAGAGACCCCCATGTTTGGCTTGTCCCACGATACCTATCTGCTGCTCGATGCAGTGGTGACCATCATCGGCCTGATCGTGTTGATCACCCGGTTCAAAGTCCACCCGTTCATTGCGCTGATCATCGCCGCAGGCTTTCTCGGCCTGACCTCGGGCATGCCCGTGGACAAGATCATCAAGGCCTTCCAGGACGGCTTCGGCGGGGTGCTCGGCTTTGTCGGGATTATCCTCGCGCTGGGTACGATGCTCGGCAAGATGATGGCCGATTCCGGCGGTGCCGATCAGATCGCGCAAACCCTGGTGCGGGCCTTCGGCAAGGAGAAGGTGCAGTGGGCAATGATGTTCGCCGCGTTCCTGGTGGGCATTCCGCTGTTCTTCGAGATCGGTTTTGTGTTGCTGATCCCGCTGGTGTTTATCGTCGCGCGCCGTACCGGTGTGTCGCTGATCAAGATCGGCATTCCGCTGCTGGCCGGCCTGTCGGCGGTACACGGCCTGGTGCCACCGCACCCGGGCCCTCTGCTGGCGATCGGCGTGTTCGGTGCCGACATCGGCAAGACCATTCTCTACGGCCTGATCGTCGCGCTGCCTACGGCGATCATCGCCGGCCCGCTCTACGGTTCGTTTATCGCCAAGTACATCCCGGGCAACCCGTCCCAGGAACTGGTAGACCAACTGGCCAGTGAGCAACCGGAATCCAAGACCCTGCCGAGCTTCAGCATCACCCTGATCACCGTGCTGCTGCCGGTGTTCCTGATGCTGCTGAAAACCTTCGCCGACGTCGCCCTGCCGGACGGCCATGTGATCCGCAACTGGATGGACATGATTGGTCACCCGATCACCGCCTTGCTGCTGGCCTTGCTGTTGTCGCTGTACACCTTTGGCCATCGCCAGGGCATTGGCTCCAAGCAAATCCTCAAGCTGCTCGACGCCAGCCTGGCGCCGACTGCAGCGATCATCCTGATCATCGGCGCCGGTGGTGGCTTCAAGCAGATGCTGGTGACCAGCGGCGTAGGTGATGTGATCGGCCATATGGCGGTGACCGCGCAGATCAACCCGATCCTGCTGGCCTGGCTGGTGGCGGCGGTGATTCGTGTGGCTACCGGTTCTGCGACGGTGGCGACCATTACCGGTGCCGGCATTGTAGTGCCGGTGGTAGGGATGATTCCGGGGGTGAACCGCGAGTTGCTGGTATTGGCGACGGGGGCGGGCTCGCTGGTGCTGTCTCACGTTAACGATGCGGGGTTCTGGCTGGTGAAGCAGTACTTCAATATGACCGTGGCCGAGACGTTCAAGACCTGGACGGCGATGGAGACGATCCTGTCGGTGGTGGCGTTGGGCTTTATCATGTTGCTGTCGCTGGTGGTCTAGGCGGTAAGTGATCGTTCCCACGCTCCGCGTGGGAACGCATCCTGTGACGCTCCGCGTCACAAGCGGACGCAGAGCGTCCAAGGCGGCATTCCCACGCAGAGCGTGGGAACGATCATTCCTGCCGTTGGATCGGGTCAGGCGTCAGCTTTCTTGACCAGCCCATCCGCCCGGAACATCGCCCGGATGCCCCGCACCGCCTGGCGAATCCGGTCCTGGTTTTCGATCAGTGCAAAGCGCACGTGGTCGTCACCATACTCACCAAAGCCAATCCCCGGCGACACACACACCTTCGCCTCAAGCAGCAGCTTCTTGGCAAACTCCAGCGAGCCCATCGCGGCATACGCCTCGGGAATCTTCGCCCAGACGTACATCGACGCCTTCGGGTTCTCGACCATCCAGCCCAGCTCATGCAGGCCTTTCACCAGCACGTTACGGCGCTGGCGGTACTGCTCGGCAATGTCTTTCACGCACTGCTGATCGCCTTCCAGCGCCGCAATCGCCGCGACTTGCAGCGGGGTGAAGGTGCCGTAGTCGTGGTAACTCTTGATCCGCGCCAGGGCGTTGACCAGTTCCGGGTTGCCCACCATGAAACCGATGCGCCAGCCGGCCATGTTGTAGCTCTTGGACAGGGTGAAAAACTCCACCGCGATATCCTTGGCGCCCGGCACTTGCATGATCGACGGAGCTTTCCAGCCGTCGTAGACGATGTCGGCGTAGGCCAGGTCATGCACCACCAGCACGTCGTACTGCTTGGCCAGGGCGATCACCCGTTCGAAGAAGTCCAGCTCCACGCACTGTGCGGTGGGGTTGGACGGGAAGCCGAGGATCATCATCTTCGGCTTGGGGATCGAGCCACGAATCGCACGTTCCAGTTCAGCGAAGAAGTCCACCCCCGGAATCAGCGGCACCGAACGCACCTGGGCGCCGGCAATCACGGCACCGTAGATGTGAATCGGGTAGCTGGGGTTGGGCACCAGCACCGTGTCGCCCTGGTCCAGGGTGGCCAGCATCAAGTGCGCCAGGCCTTCCTTGGAACCGATGGTCACGATGGCTTCGGTTTCCGGGTCGATGTCCACTTCGTAGCGGTCTTTGTACCAGCGCGAAATCGCCCGGCGCAGCCGCGGAATGCCTTTGGAAGTGGAGTAACCGTGGGTGTCTTCGCGTTGGGCGACGGTGACCATTTTTTCCACGATGTGCGGTGGAGTGGCGCCGTCCGGGTTACCCATGCTCAAGTCGATGATGTCTTCGCCGCGCCGACGCGCAGCCATCTTCAACTCGGCAGTGATATTGAACACGTAAGGGGGGAGTCGATCTATGCGCGCAAAGCGGCGCGGCGAACGGGGTTCGGCCATTGTTGCCTCGAAATACGTAAGCGCCCGGAACCGTCCGAGCGACGTCGGCCACTGCGGTGGCCTGCGGGGCAGACAATACGGTCGGTGATGGCCAATTGTCCAGATGCTGTGGGAAAAATTTCTGTTTGGAGTGCGACGGGGATATGCCCCTATACTCGACGCGGGTTTGTTCCCTCATAAGAAGGAGACTGTTCAGATGGATCAACAGACAAAACTGCCGTTACAGCCGCGCATGGAAGAGGGCAAGGCCCTGGTGATCGCGGGTGTGCAAGGGCGTTATTCAAAGGCCACGATTGGCGATATTCCCAAGTTGTGGGAGCTGTTCGACAGCTGCTTCAAAGAGATCAAGAAACGCGTCGGCGGCGTAACCTATGGCGTGTGCCACAACGCCAAACACGATGAATTTGACTACCTGGCCGGCGTTGAAGTACCGGCCAAGGGCGATGTACCGAGCAACTTCCAGTCGATTGAAATCCCGGCCCATCGCTATGCCGTGTTCCCGCATTTTGGCCCGGTGCAGGCGCTGGCGCAGACCTATGAACGCATCATGTTCGAATGGCTGCCGGCCTCCGGGTACAAGGTGGTCGGGGCTGATTTTGAGCGCTACAGCGCCGATTTCGATGTGGGTAAAGGCACGGGCTCCGTGGAAATCTGGATCCCCATCAACGCCGAATCCGCCTGACCGCGCCACCGGCAGGAGCGAGCACGTTCGCTCCTGCAATGGCCTCTCAATACAGCGTGGCCTTGACCCGCTCCGGCATCTCGCGGTCATAGGCTTCGGCGTCGAACGCCCCATCATTCAAGCGCTTGTGAAACGCCCCGGCGGAGGGCAGTGCCGAGCGATCCAGATGCTTTTCCGGGTTCCAGCAATCGGAGCGCACAAAGGCTTTGGAGCAATGGAAATATGCCGCCTCCACCTGCACCAGAATCACCGAACGGGCCGCTTTGCCATTTACCGCAAAGCTCTCCAGCAACTCAGGCTCGATGGAAATCTGCGCCCGGCCATTGACCCGCAACGTCTCGCCAATCCCCGGGATGATGAACAGCAACGCTATGCGCGGGTCCACCACCAGATTACGCAGGGTGTCGAGGCGGTTATTCCCCGGCCGATCCGGAATCGCCAACGTGCGCTCGTCGATGATTCGTACAAAACCTGGCACATCGCCACGGGGCGAACCGTCGATGCCGTCCGGGCCGGATGAACTCACCACCACCAAGGGTGACGCGCGGACCATGGCCTGGTAATCCTCGTTGAGAAACGGGATTTCCTTGCGCACGGCCCGTTCGTGGGGCAGGCCGTAGAGGGATTCGAGTTGTTCCAGGGTTGTTAGCATCTTCACCAGCTCCTTATTGTTTAAAACACCCACGCCAACCGGCGCTCATACCCAATCCGCCCCTTATACGCCTCCCCGCTGTCCACCCAGCCCTGCTGCAAATACAGCCCCATCGCCGCCACATTATCCGTGTCCACCGACAGCTCCAGCGCCTTGATCTGCGGCCAAACCAGGCGCGCGGCGGCGGGGAGGGCTTGCAGGCAGGCTTTGCCAAACCCCAGGCCTTGCTGATGGCGATCGACTTGCAACGCGTGCAGCGTGGCGCTGTGTTCATCCGCCCAATGGGGCAGGCAGGGTGGGCGTTTGAGCAGCAGGAAGGCCACGGGAATCTCGTCGGCGAGTAACGCAAAGCCTGCCACGCCAGGGTTCGGATTGACCAGCAGGGTGTTCAGCGCACAGTAGATATCGCCGGAAAAACCCAGTTGTTCGGGATGCACTTCCAGGGCGTTGAGTTGCTGTTGTTGCAGGGCAGTCAACGTCTGATAGGCGACGAGGCGGGTTTCCATCGGCGTAGCATCCGAAATCCTACAAAGAAGCGCGGATTCTAGCGGGTTTGCCGTAGTCGCAATTATTTTTTGCGGGACTGTCGATTGGCCCGGGGCTCAGTCGACTAAGGGTGTCTTCAGTGATTTTTCCCGCAAGGAGTATTGCCATGAGCACCGCAATCAGCAGCTTGATCGAACAATGGAAACAGGCGGTCACCGCCAAGGATGTCGAGAAGATTGTCAGCTTTTACGCCGACGATATCGTCGCGTTCGACGCCGTCAGCGCCCTGCAGTTCAAGGGCAAGGCCGCCTATCAGGCGCACTGGAAGGCGTGCATGGAGTTCTGCCCGGGCCCTGGGGTCTTTGACTTCCATGAGATGCGTATCGTCGCCGGCGATAACAGCGCCTTTGCCCACTGGCTCGCGCACTGTGGCGGCACCGGGCCCGACGGCGTACTCAAGACCTGCTGGATGCGCGTCAGCGCCGGCTACCAGCGCGTTGGCGGCGAGTGGAAAGTGGTGCATGAACATTGGTCGGCACCGTTCGACATGGAAACCGGCGCCGGTCTGTTCGACCTGAAACCTTGAGCGCCGCGAACTATAGTCAGTTGTCCGAAAACGGAGAATCCCATGAAATACCTCTGCCTGATCTATAGCAACGAACAGGTGCTGCACGATTCGCCCGACAGCCCCAAGGACCCGGAATGTTTCGCCTATGGCCAGTCCGTGCAGGCCAGCGGACGCATGCTCGCCGCCGAACCGCTGGAGTCGGTGAGCACCGCCACCACCGTGCGCATGCGCAATGGCAAGTTGTCGATCACCGACGGACCGTTTGCGGAAACCAAGGAGCAGCTCGCCGGGTTTTACCTGATCGAAGCCAAGGACCTGAATGAAGCGATCCAGGTGGCCGGCGGCATACCGGCGGCTCGGGTCGGCAGTGTGGAAGTACGCCCCGTGCGTGAATTGAATCTCTGATCACAACAATAAAACCCAGGAGGTTTCCCATGAGCATTCAACCCAAACCCGCCGAATTTGAACTGTCCATCAGTCGCTTGATCGATGCCCCTCGCAGCCGCGTGTTCCGCGCCTGGACCGAGCCGGCCTTGTTGCAGCAGTGGTGGGGCCCACACGGCATGACCACTCCCGAGTGCGAAATGGACCTTTGGGTGGGTGGGCAATTTCGCACGCTGATGCGCGCGCCGGACGGCAGCGAATACCCGACCCAGGGCGTATTCCTGGAGATTACCGCCCCCAGTCGGCTGGTGTTTACCGACGCCTTCACCCCCGGCTGGATCCCTTCGGGCCAGCCATTCATGACCGCAGAAGTTACCTTTGAAGACGTCGACGGCAAAACCCTCTATACCGCCCGCGCCATGCACTGGAGCGCCGAAACCAAGCAGGCCCACGAAGCCATGGGCTTTCACGAGGGCTGGGGACAGAGCCTCGACCGGCTGGTGACGCTGGTGACCGAAGGCCTGCGCGATTGACGGTGCAGGCCCGGGTTGAAGCGGTTTATCGCAGCGAATCGCGGCGCATCCTGGCGACCCTGATTCGCTTGCTTGGCGATTTCGACCTGGCTGAAGAAGCCTTGCACGAGGCGTTCTTCGTCGCAGTCGAGCGCTGGGGGCAGGACGGTGTGCCGGATAACCCCCGGGCCTGGCTGGTCTCGACCGGGCGCTTCAAGGCCATCGACCGTTTACGTCGCCAGGCGCGTTTTACCCCGTTGTTGCAGGCGCAAGCCGATGCGCTGGAAGCGGCAGACTGGAGCGTTGAAGACGTGGAAGACGACCGCCTGCGCCTGATCTTCACCTGCTGCCACCCGGCGCTGGCGGCGGATGCCCAGGCGGCGCTGACCTTGCGTGAGATCTGCGACCTCACCACCGAGGAAATCGCCCGGGCGTTTCTCGCCACGCCCACTAGCATCGCCCAGCGCATCGTGCGGGCCAAGGGCAAGATCCGCGAAGCGAAGATCCCCTATCAGGTGCCATCCCTGGCGGAGTTGCCCGAGCGCCTGGACAGTGTGCTGCGGGTGATTTACCTGGTGTTCAACGAAGGCTATTCGGCGTCCATGGGCGCCGACCTGACCCGTGAAGACCTGACCCGCGAAGCGATTCGCCTGGGCCGTTTGCTGATGGAGTTGTTGCCGGAACCGGAAGTGATGGGCTTGCTGGCGCTGATGTTGCTCCACCAATCCCGGCGCCCGGCACGCACTTCGGCCGGCGGTGAGTTGGTGTTGCTGGATGAGCAGGACCGTTCGCTGTGGGATGCGTCGTTGATTGCTGAAGGATGCGCCCTGGTGGAGAAATCCCTGACCACACGCCGCTTCGGGCCCTACAGCCTGCAGGCAGCGATTGCGGCGGTACACGCTGAAGCCGTGAGCGCCGATGAGACTGATTGGCCGCAGATCGTCGGGCTGTATGACGTGTTGCTTGGAGCGATGCCATCGCCGGTGATCGAGCTGAATCGCGCGGTGGCCGTTGCGATGCGCGATGGGGCGCAGGCCGGTTTGCAATTGGTGGACGGCATTCTGGCGCGGGGGGAGTTGGTGGACTATCACCTGGCGTACTCGGCGCGGGGCGAGTTTTGTCGGCGATTGGGGCGAGTGGAGGACGCGCGGCGAGCGTTTGAACGGGCGCTGGCATTGACCCAGCAAGTGCCCGAAAAGCGCTTTATCGAGCGGCGATTGGCCGAACTCAAATAGTGCAGGCGCCGGAGATCCAAATGTGGGAGCGGGCTTGCTCGCGAATGCGGTGGATCAGTCACTGAAATGTTGACTGACACACCGCATTCGCGA
The DNA here is from genome assembly GCF_013386485.1 of Pseudomonas sp. P7758. Classification (NCBI taxonomy): domain Bacteria; kingdom Pseudomonadati; phylum Pseudomonadota; class Gammaproteobacteria; order Pseudomonadales; family Pseudomonadaceae; genus Pseudomonas; species Pseudomonas sp. P7758. The sequence continues at coordinate 19,253 of NZ_JACARS010000030.1, forward strand.
GCAAGCCC
>NZ_JACARS010000271.1:0-482 GCF_013386485.1 Pseudomonas sp. P7758
CCGATCACCGGCCGCTCCCATCAACTGCGCGTGCATATGCTGTCCATCGGGCATCCGTTGCTGGGCGATGGCTTGTACGCCCACGAACAGGCCTTGGCTGCCTGGCCACGTCTGTGCCTGCACGCCAGCATGCTGAGCTTCACCCATCCCCAGAGCGGCGAGCGTCTGCGCTTCGAGTGCCCCGCGCCGTTTTAACCTGTAAACGCAATTAAAATGTGGGAGCGGGCTTGCTCGCGAATGCGGTGGATCAGTTAGCCCATTCGGCGACTGACACACGTGTTGCGTTCAGTTAGAAGGTGTAGTCCGCCGTCACGAAGAACGAGCGCGGCTCGCCCAGGATCCATTGCTGGCCGTCGTTGTATTGGCTGACGGCGTAAGTGCGGTCGAACAGGTTATTCAATTGCAGGCCCAATGTCGTGTTGCGCATGGCTTTCCATGAAACGCTGGCGTCGACCACGGTGTAGCTCGGCACTTCGCTGGTG
>NZ_JACARS010000272.1:0-986 GCF_013386485.1 Pseudomonas sp. P7758
ATGATCGCCAGGATCACCACGCCCAGTGCGCCGAGGTCGATGGCACCCGTGTTGAGTGCTGTCAGCCATTCGGTGGGCAATGGCAGGCGCGTCATGCTCCAGCGCATGCCCAACTGGGCACCGCTGACCAGTGCCACGCTGCCCAGGGCCAGGGTAAAACCGCGAGCGCGACTCATACCTGGCGCCCCAGCAGCACCACACCGGCAATCACCAGCAGCACGCCGAACCAGTGGCGACCATCGATGTGTTCATGGAACACAAAGCGCGCCACCAGGGTGACCAATACAAAGTTGAGGCTCAGCATCGGGTAGGCGATACCGACTTCCAGGCGTTGCAACACCAGCAGCCACACCAGCAAACCCAGGCCCAGGCACACCAGCGCCGACCACAGCCACGGCGAGCGCAGCTTCGGGGCCCAACCGTCGGGCTGGTCACGCCAGCCTTCCACGGCAAACTTCTGGGACACCTGGCCCATGCAGGTCAGCAGGCAGGCACCTAACAACAGCAGCAGAGTGGTCATGGCGCGCTCTGCGGGAAGATCAGAATCACGATATTGCCCTGCTCGTAACGCTTGCCGTCTTTGGGCAGCAGGTCCACTTCCTGGCGCTCGTCGTCACCCTTGACCCGCATCACCACGCCCACCGAGCCTTGCTTGCGCGCCTCGCTCATCCATTGCTGGACGCTGGCGGCATCGATCTTGCGGTAAGCGGTGTCCGGGAAGGCGATGCCGTATTTCACTTCGCCAACGGTGTTGTAGAGCATCACTTCAGGACGCTGCAGGCGCCATGACAAGGCCGATGCGGCGCCGAGGTCGTTGCTCAGCAACGCAGTGGTCGGCTGCAACTCCTGGAGGTGGTCGATGATGAACTGGTCGGGGGTCTTGTTATAAACCACCGAGTGCGGCAACGCGGCCGGCACCAGCGCCACCAGCAACCAGCTGCCGATCACCGGTGCGGCCCACATGTGCAACGGGCGGGCGGCTTGCA
>NZ_JACARS010000273.1:0-408 GCF_013386485.1 Pseudomonas sp. P7758
GGATGGATGGTGAGGCGGCGATTAATCCGTTGGTGTCGCGCAAGCAGCAGCAAGGGGTACTGCGCCATATCGAGCAGGCCCGGGCTGAAGGGGCGCGGGTGGTGATCGGTGGGGATGAGGTTGCGGGTGAGGGGTTTTATGTGCGGCCGACGATTTTGGCGGATATCGATCATGGGATGGCGGTGGCCCGGGAGGAGGTGTTTGGGCCGGTGTTGGGGGTGATGGCGTTTGATGATGAGGATGCGGTGATTGAGTTGGCCAATGACAATCGGTATGGGTTGGCGGCCAGTCTTTGGACCAATGATCTGGGTAAGGCGATGAACCTGGTGCCGCGGATCGAGGCGGGGACGGTTTGGGTGAATGCGCATGTGTTGCTGGACCCGGCGATGCCGTTTGGCGGGGTGAAGC
>NZ_JACARS010000274.1:0-318 GCF_013386485.1 Pseudomonas sp. P7758
CTCGGATACTGGAAGTCGACGGTCTGAAGCTGGACGTCGGCTCTCTGAGCCCCGTTGTCCAGGGTCGGGGGCTCAGCGCAGTCGCGGTGGAAGATCCCGCTGCCGGCGCGGAGCCTTTCAGCCGCCGGCCGCGCCTAGTCCTTCGAAATACGCAGCGCGCGTCCGAGCGCACCACAACGCAATGCGATTTTGGACGTGTCAGCCCGCAGCGCCTGCAGACGCCGCTCTAGCAGGTGCATCGCCGACAGCGATTCGGATTCGGCGGCCGCATCGACCATGCGCGAGCGTGCCGACTGATCGGCGAAGTCGGCTGCGCCC
>NZ_JACARS010000031.1:0-41666 GCF_013386485.1 Pseudomonas sp. P7758
TGGTCCTGAGAGCCGCTGATGCCTGGACGAGTAGCACTTGGTGCAAGGGAGCTTTGGTGGCATGGGCGTTTGTTTTGGCAAGGGAGCTTGTTGTGGCAAGGGAGTTTTCTGTGGCAAGGGCGCTTGTTGTGGCGAGGGAGCTTGCTCCCGCTGGGCAGCGTAGCGGCCCCAAGATCTTGGGAGCGCTGCGCACTCCAGCGGGAGCAAGCTCCCTCGCCACAGGTATTTCAACAATAAGAAAAGGGACTCTTCATGATCACTGGTTCACCTCGCTTCAAACCCTTCACCGCAGGCTCCTTGCTGCTGCTGTCAGTGGCGGCCCACGGGCAGTACATCGAAGCCGGCAAAGTCGGCGACCCCGGCAGTTGGCGTTCCGCCGAGTTCCAGAGCGACTGGGGCCTGGAGCGGATGAAAGCCAACGAGGCCTATGCGAGCGGCATCACCGGCAGTGGCGTGAAGATCGGCGCTCTGGACTCGGGTTTCGACCCCAACCATCCCGAAGCCTCAAAAGACCGCTATCACGCGGTCACCGCCAGTGGCACCTATGTCGATGGCAGCCCCTTCACGACCACCGGCGCGCTCAACCCAAACAATGACTCCCACGGCACCCACGTCACCGGCACCATGGGCGCGGCCCGCGATGGCGTGGGCATGCACGGCGTGGCGTACAACGCGCAGATCTACGTCGGCAACACCAACGCCAGCGACAGCTTCCTGTTCGGCCCCTCGCCAGACCCCAAGTACTTCAAGGCGGTGTACAGCGCGCTGGTGGATTCCGGCGTGCGCGCGATCAATAACAGTTGGGGCAGCCAACCCAAGGATGTCAGCTACCAGACCATTGGCGACCTGCACGCTGCCTATGCCCAGCACTACAACCAGAACACCTGGCTGGATGCCGCTGCGGAGGTGGCCAAGGCCGGGGTGATCAACGTGTTCAGTGCTGGCAACAGCGGCTACGCCAACGCCAGCGTGCGTTCGGCCTTGCCTTATTTCCAGCCGGAGCTGGAAGGCCACTGGCTGGCGGTATCGGGCCTGGACAAGGCGAACAACCAGAAATACAACCAGTGCGGCATCGCCAAGTACTGGTGCATTTCCACCCCCGGGGCGTTGATCAACAGCACCATTCCCGATGGCGGTTATGGGGTGAAATCCGGCACCTCGATGTCGGCGCCCCATGCCACCGGCGCACTGGCGCTGGTGATGGAACGCTATCCATACCTGAACAACGAACAGGCCTTGCAGGTGCTGTTGACCACGGCCACCCAGCTCAATGGCGCGGTCACCGATGCACCGACCACTCAGGTCGGCTGGGGCGTGCCGGACCTTGGCCGAGCAATGCACGGGCCCGGGCAATTGCTCGGGCCGATGAATGTCACGTTGGCGGCCGGGCAGGGCGATGTGTGGAGCAATGCGATCTCCGACAAGGCGCTGATCCAGCGTCAGGCCGAAGACAGCGCCGAAACCCTGGCCTGGCAGCAAACCCTGCGCGACAAGGGCTGGGAGAACGGCGTGGGCGCCGGCGCGAGTCAGCAGGACCAGACGGACTATGCCGTTGGCACTGCCCGTGCGGCAGCCGCGGCCCAGCGTATCTACGAAGGCAGCCTGACCAAGTCCGGTGCGGGCAGCCTGATCCTGGCGGGCGAAAACACCTACCGTGGCCCGACCACCGTGAATGGCGGCCGGTTGGCGGTGAATGGCTCGCTGACGTCCGCGGTGACGGTCAATGACAGCGGCACGTTGGGCGGCTCCGGTCGCATCGCGGCGTTACAGGTCAATAGCGGCGGCACCGTGGCGCCGGGCAATTCCGTGGGCACCTTGCAGGTGGCCGGGGATGTAAACCTCGCCGCCGGCTCCACCTATGCGGTCGAACTCACCCCCACCACCAGCGACCGGATTGTCGCCACGGGCAAGGCAATCCTCGGCGGCGGCACCGTGACCCTGGCCCTGGAAAACAGCCCGACCCTGCTCAGCCTGCAACAGGCGGAAAGCCTGGTGGGGCGCCAGTACAACATCCTCCAGGCGGCTGGCGGGATCCAGGGCCAGTTCGGTGCCGTGTTGCCCAACTACCTGTTCCTCGGCGGCACCCTCGACTATGCCGCCAACGGTGTGCAACTGGGCATTGCCCGCAGTGATGCGAGTTTCGCCAGTGTCGGTGCCACTCGTAACCAGCGTTCGGTGGCGGCGGCCGCCGAGCAGTTGGGCGCCGGTAATCCGGTGTACGAAAGCATCCTGCGGTCAGACTCGGCAGCCACGGCGCAGTCGGGTTTCCAGCAGCTGTCGGGAGAAATCTACCCGGCCATCGGCACAATGCTGATCAATGACAGCCGCCAGGTACGCGATGCCGTGGGCGAGCGCCTGCGCCATACGCCGGTTACCGGTGAGAGCAACGTGTGGGTCAAGGCGCTCGGCAGTTGGGGCAAGACCGACAGCCGCAGCGACACGGCAGGCTACACCAGCTCACTGGGCGGCATGCTGGCCGGTGTCGACGGCGCGCTGGACGAGCAGACCCGTGCCGGTCTCGTGGCCGGTTACAGCGACAGCTCGCTGAACATGGGCAGCGGCACGCATTCATCGGCGTCCATCGACAGCTACCACCTCGGCGCCTACGCCGGGCATGAGCTGGGCAATTGGCGCTTGAGCGTCGGCGGTGCCTACAGCTGGCATCGCGGCGACGTGAAACGCGACTTGCAGTACGGCGAAGTCAGCGGCAAGCAGAAGACCAAGCTGGATGCGCGCAGTGCCCAGGTATTTACCGAAGCGGCCTACCGTTTGAACGTGTCCTCGGTGGCGCTGGAGCCGTTCGCCAACCTGGCTTACGTGCATCTGGACAACGAGCGCTTTCACGAGAAAGGCGACGCCGCCGCGCTGGAGCGTGGCAGCGATAGCCGCGATGCAGTGCTGAGCACCCTGGGCCTGCGGGCGGCAAAAACCTTCCCCCTCAATGACCGCCAGCAACTGGACGTTTCCGGCTCGCTGGGCTGGCAGCACAGCCTGAGTGCCGTTGAATCCGAAGAGCATCTGGCGTTTGTCGCCGGAGGGCCGTCGTTTGCGGTGCAAAGCTCGCCGTTGATGCGCGACGCGGCATTGGTGGGCGTGCAGGCGAGCCTGGCGTTGAGCAAAAGCACACGGGTCAACCTCGACTACACCGGCCAATTGGCTGGCCGGGAAAAAATCCAGGGCGTGGGGCTGAGCCTGAACTGGCAGTTCTGAGCAAGATCCTGAGGCCGAAAGAGGTCAACTGTGGGAGCGGGCTTGCTCGCGAATGCGGTGTGTCAGTCGACGCACCTGTAACTGAGCCACCGCATTCGCGAGCAAGCCCGCTCCCACATTGGGTCGGCGACGCTTGGGAGAAACGTGATTTATACAAGTGCAATAAAAACTAAGGAAGGTCACCGTGAAAAAAACAAAACGAGGGTTTCAATCCGCCATCCCAACAGGCCCGGGCTACCCGCTCAAGGCCCTGAGCTGCGTGCCATACGGCGCGTTGCTGTGTTGCCTGGCCAGCCTGGGTACCGCCCAGGCCGCACCCTACGTGGAAACCGGAAAACTGGGAGATGCTGCCAGTTGGCGCAGTAATGAATTCAAGGCCGATTGGGGCCTGGGCGCCGTGCATGCAGACGCCGCCTACGCCGCCGGCTACACCGGCAAGGGTGTGAAGCTGGGGATCTTCGACCAGCCGGTGTATGCCCAGCATCCGGAATTCGCCAGCCCCGGCAAAGTCGTCACGATCGTGACCGAAGGCATTCGCCAATACACCGACCCGTACATCCCGGTGAAGGCCGGGGACGCGTTTCGCTACGACGGCACGCCTTCCCTGGGTTCCAACGGCAAGCTCGGCAATCACGGCACCCACGTAGGCGGGATCGCTGCGGGTAACCGCGACGGCGGGCCAATGCACGGCGTGGCGTTCGATGCGCAGATCATCAGCGCCGAAAACGGTGACCCGGGCCCCGAAGACGGGATCATCCTGGGCAACGACGGCGCGGTCTACAAAGCCGGTTGGGACTCGCTGGTGGCCAGCGGCGCACGCATTATCAACAACAGCTGGGGCATCGGCATCGGTGACCAGTACGCCAAGGGCGGCCGAGATCCGGCATTCCCCAACTTCACGGTCAATGAAGCCCAGGCGCAGTTCAATAACATTCGGCCGATCCTTGGGACGATCGCAGGTGGCGCTTATCAGGGCGCCATTGATGCGGCCCGCAGCGGCGTGCTGACGATCTTTGCCGCCGGCAACGACTACAACCGCAACAACCCGGATGCGATCTCGGGCCTGGCGTACTTCGTGCCGGAGATTGCACCCAACTGGCTGTCGGTGGCGGCCTTGCAACAGAATCCCGACACCGCCAGTTCCGATCCTTACGTGATCAGTACGTTTTCCTCGCGCTGCGGGTATGCCGCCAGCTTCTGCGTCGCGGCCCCCGGCACCAAGATCTACAGTTCGGTGATCAACGGCACCTCCCTGGAAAACCTGACCACCGACTACGCCAATTTCAACGGCACCTCCATGGCCGCGCCGCATGTGGCCGGCAGTGCAGCGGTGTTGATGGAGCGCTTCCCGTACATGAGCGGCGACCAGATCTCCACGCTGCTGAAAACCACCGCGACCGACCTCGGCGCACCGGGCATCGACTCCCTGTACGGTTGGGGCATGATCAACCTGGGCAAGGCCATCAACGGCCCGGGGATGTTTGTGACGGCTGAGGATATCCCGGCGGAGTTTCGTATCGACGGCGCCTACGGCTCCGGCCAGTTTGTCGCGGACCTGCCAGGGATTGGCGCCGTGGTGGATGCCGGCAAACCGACCCAGCGCACGTGCACCGATGTGCATTGCGGGCTGGATGTGTGGAGCAACGATATCTCCGGGCATGGCGGCCTGACCAAGCAGGGCATTGGCGCGCTGGTACTGACCGGCACCAACACCTACAGCGGCCCGACCCTGGTCAACCAAGGGTTGCTGGCGATCAATGGCTCGATCACCTCCAACGTTACCGTCAGCAGCAGCGGCGTAGTGGGTGGTTCCGGGCGCATTGGTTCGCTGACAGCGAACAGCGGCGGTACCGTGGCGCCGGGCAATTCCATCGGCACCCTGAACGTGGCCGGGGATGTGAGCTTCGCGGCGGGCTCCACCTATGCGGTGGAGTTGTCGGCCACCAACAGTGATCGCATCGTCGCCGGTGGCAAGGCCACCCTCAGCGGCGGCACGGTGACCCTGGCCCTGGAAAACAGCCCGACGCTGCTGACCCAGACCCAGGCCGAAAGCCTGATCGGTCGCCAGTACAACATCCTGCAGGCTGCGGGCGGGATTACCGGCAGCTTCGGTTCGGTGCTGCCCAACTATCTGTTTATCGGCGGCACCCTGAACTACGCCGCCAACGGCGTGCAGCTGGATGTGGGGCGCAATGCCAACACCTTTGCCAGTGTGGCCGCCACCCCGAACCAACGTTCGGTGGCCGCTGCTGCCGAGCAGTTGGGCGCGGGCAACGCCGTGTACGAAAGCCTGTTGCTGGCGCCGAATGCGGCTTCGGCCCAGGGTGCATTCCAGCAGCTGTCCGGGGAGATCTACCCGGCGCTGGAAACCGCGTTGGTGAATGACAACCGCTACCTGCGCGAAGCCGTGGGCGAGCGCTTGCAGCAAGGGGCGATGGGCGCATCGAGCCAGACCGTCGACAGCCGTGGCAACGTCTGGGTCAAGGCGTTGGGCGCCTGGGGCAAGACCAACAGCGGCAGCGATACGGCGGGCTACACCACCTCCATCGGCGGCATGCTGGCGGGTGTGGACGGCGCGCTGGATGAAGACACCCGTGTAGGCCTGGTGGCGGGGTACAGCGATACATCGCTGAACATGGGCAGCGACACCCATTCCCGGGCATCGGTGGACAGCTATCACCTGGGTGCGTATGCCGGGCATGAAATCGGTGCCTTGCGCTTGAGCGGTGGTGCGACCTACAGCTGGCACCGAGCCGATGTGAAGCGCGAGCTGCAATACGGTGAAGTCGCCGGCAAGCAGAAAGCCAAAGTGGATGCCCGCAGTACCCAGGTGTTTACCGAAGCGGCGTATCGCCTGAACCTGCAACCCCTGGCCCTGGAACCGTTCGCCAACCTGGCGTACGTGCATCTGGATGCCGATGGGTTTACCGAGAAGGGTGATGCGGCGGCCTTGAAGGGCCGGGATGACAGCCGCGATGTGGTGTTGAGTACCCTGGGTGCTCGAGCGCTGAAAACCTTGAATATCAATGACCATCAGCAACTGGAGCTTTCCGGCACCCTGGGTTGGCAGCACAACCTGAGCAGCGCCGATTCCGAGCGGCACCTGGCGTTTGCCTCGGGCGGCCCTTCGTTCACTGTGGAGAGTTCGTCGATGGTGCGTGATGCGGCATTGGTGGGGGCGCGGGTCAGCCTGGCGTTGAGCAAGGATGCGAAGGTGAATCTGGATTACAACGGCCTGCTGGCCAGCAAGGAGAAAGTCCATGGGGTGGGTTTGAGCCTGGACTGGGCTTTCTAAACACCGCAGTTGGAAATGTGGGAGCGGGCTTGCTCGCGAAAGCGGTGGATCAGTCAACCCATCCACCGACTGGCACACCGCCTTCGCGAGCAAGCCCGCTCCCACATTGATCCGGTTCCAATCGTCCATTTGTGCAGATTCGGCTTTCTCGACAATTCCAACAAAAGAGAGGCAATACCATGGGTGTTTTCGACTATAAAAACCTCGGCACCGAGGGCTCCAAAGCGTTGTTCGCCGATGCCATGGCGATCACGCTGTACTCCTATCACAACCTGGACAACGGCTTTGCCGTGGGTTACCAGCACAACGGTTTTGGCCTGGGGCTGCCCGCCACTCTGGTGGGGGCGCTGCTGGGCAGCACCGATTCACAGGGGGTTATTCCAGGGATTCCCTGGAACCCCGACTCGGAAAAAGCCGCCCTTGAGGCGGTCAACAAGGCTGGCTGGACGCCCATCAGCGCCAGTACCCTGGGCTACGGCGGCAAGGTGGACGCCCGGGGCACGTTCTTCGGTGAAAAGCCCGGCTACACCACCGCGCAGGTGGAAGTGCTGGGCAAGTACGATGGCGACGGCAAGCTGCTGGAAATCGGCATTGGTTTTCGCGGGACTTCGGGGCCTCGGGAAACCTTGATCAGCGACTCCATCGGCGATCTGGTCAGCGACCTGCTGGCGGCGCTGGGGCCCAAGGATTATGCGAAAAACTACGCCGGCGAAGCCTTCGGCACCTTGCTCAAGGATGTCGCGGCGTATGCCGGCAGTCATGGCCTGACGGGCAAGGACGTGGTGGTCAGCGGTCATAGCCTGGGTGGCCTGGCGGTCAACAGCATGGCCGACCTGAGCGGCAATAAATGGTCGGGGTTCTACAAGGACTCCAACTATGTGGCTTATGCCTCGCCAACCCAGAGTGCCGGCGACAAGGTGCTGAACATCGGTTATGAAAACGACCCGGTGTTTCGCGCGCTGGACGGTTCGTCGTTCAACTTCTCCTCACTGGGCGTGCACGACAAGCCCCATGAGTCGACCACGGACAATATCGTCAGCTTCAACGATCACTACGCGTCGACGCTGTGGAATGTCCTGCCGTTTTCCATCGTCAATGTCCCCACCTGGCTTTCTCATTTGCCCACCGGGTATGGGGATGGCATGACGCGGGTCCTGGACTCGCAGTTCTACGACCTGACCAGCCGGGACTCGACGATTATCGTGGCCAACCTGTCGGACCCGGCCCGGGCCAATACCTGGGTGCAGGACCTCAACCGCAATGCCGAGCCGCACAAGGGCAACACGTTCATCATCGGCAGTGATGGCGATGACTTGATCCAGGGTGGCAAGGGTGTGGATTTCATCGAGGGCGGCAAGGGCAATGACACGATCCGCGACAACAGCGGGCATAACACCTTTCTGTTCGGCGGGCAGTTTGGGCAGGACCGGGTGATTGGTTATCAGCCGACCGACAAGCTGGTGTTCCGGGACGTGGAGGGCAGTGCGGACTGGCGTGACCACGCCAAGGTGGTGGGGGGCGATACCGTGCTGAGCTTTGGCGCGGACTCGGTGACGCTGGTTGGCGTTGGGCTCGCCGGGGTTTGGGGCGATGGGGTTTCCATCGGCTAAGTAGCGCCACGGATTGATCGTTCCCACGCTCTGCGTGGGAACGCCGCCCCGGACGCTCTGCGTCCAACGGCCAACCCACGGTTCATGTCTTGCGCAGTGGTGACGCGGAGCGTCACGGGATGCATTCCCACGTAGAACGTGGGAATGATCATTGCAAAGAAACGATCATGGCCAAGAAAAGTGGGAGCCGACGGGCTCCCACTTTTTATTTCTCCTTCATCACGGTCGCGACGTCATCGGCCTTGACGCGAATATGCTTGCCGGCGATATCGGTGAATTCGTAGAAGCCATCGGCCGTTTTCGCGTTGGGCACGTCCTTGGTCAGGTATTGAGTGCCGTTCTGCAACGTCACCACCGTCTGCGTGGAGCAACCGGCCAATACCAGCAACGTGAACATACCCACCGCCAGACCCAAATTCTTCATGCTCATAACCCTTACCCTGATCCTTCGAAAACCCCGCACCTGAGCGGTCGGGGGAGACTCATTTAATGTGGCTGACAGCCATCTGATCATTATTACGCAAAAAGTTGCGTGTGCCTTTGATCTATTACTGATTGCAACAGTCGGTCAGGGACGGCACTCTGTATGCATAAACAGTGGTTGATCCAGTGCCTGACATGTCCAATCCCCTAGAAGATCCGCTCTATTACCTGCATAACTTCCGCCAAGTGCTCGCCTGGCTGGGGCAGCGTTATGCCGATTTGCTGGCCCCGGACGAAGAGCATTTCATTCAGCAATTTGACAGCTTGCCGCAGGCATCCCAGGCGTTACTGGTACGCATGGTGATGCGCAAGGGCGCGCATTTCCGGGCGGGCAAGCTCAACTATGTCGAGATCGGCGCGGTGCACGAGGCGGTCGTGCCTTTGCTGGAACAGGGTTGGGTGACGGACCAATGCCTGTTGTCGTTCGGCGAGCTGTTCGGCCTGTTGCAGAAAGCGGAAATCCTGGCGGCGTTCAAACCCTGGATCGAGCAACCCAAGGCCAGGAAGGCTGACTGGCTGGAAACGCTGTCAACGCAGTTTTGTGAACTGCGTCACTTCCGGCACTGGTGCCCGGACCTGGCCGATCAGCTTTACAGCCTCACCGTGATGGAACTGTGCGACCGCCTGCGTCTGATGTTCTTCGGTAATCTCTATCAGGACTGGTCAGAATTTGTGCTGGCGGACCTGGGGATCTTTACCTACGAGAAAGTCGAATTCTGCGCCGAATCCCGCGGTTTGCGCAGCCGTGACGATGTGCACGGCTTCCTGTTCCTGCATCAGTGCCAGCAGGCCTTTGAAGCGGGCGAGGCACTCGATGGCGTGCTGGAACAAATCGCTACCTTGCACACCGACAACCCCTGGCTGGAGAAACGTCGGGCCAAGCTGTTGTTCCAGGTGGGCCAGTATTGTGAGCGCAGCGCCGAGTTGGCCCTGGCGGAAGCTATCTACCGGGGCTGCACCTATCCCGGCGCACGGGCGCGGCTGATCCGGGTGCTGGAGCGCCAGGAGGATTTTGCCCAGGCGATGGGGCTGGCCCGTGAGGCGCAACAGGCCCCGGAAAGCGCTGCCGAACAGCAGCACTTGCTGCGCGTGATACCCAGGCTGCGACGCAAGCTCGGCGAGCCGGCGCTGCCCAGGGCAAAACCCCGCGAGATCGTGCGCCTGGACCTCGAACTGCCGGCCCCGGAACCGATGATGTCGGTGGAGTATTGCGTACAGGCGCACCTCAGCGACCATGGTGCACCCGTGCATTACGTCGAGAACAGCCTGATCAATTCGCTGTTTGGCCTGCTGTGCTGGCCGGCGATTTTCGCGCCGTTGCCGGGGTCGTTTTTCCACCCGTTCCAGCGCGGGCCGGTAGACCTGCACAGCGAGGATTTTCATCTGCGGCGCGCCGAGCTGTTCGCCGAGTGCCTGGGCCAACTGGACGATGGGCGCTACAAGCACACCATTCGCCAGCGTTATGTAGACAAATGGGGCATCCAGTCACCCTTCGTGTTCTGGAACGTGCTCAGCGAAGAACTGCTCGACCAGGCCCTCGACTGCCTGCCAGCGGCGCACCTGCGCCACTGGTTCGAACGCCTGCTGCTGGATATCCGCGCCAACCGCGCCGGCATGCCCGACCTGATCCAGTTCTGGCCCGAAGAAAAAACCTACCGCATGATCGAAGTCAAAGGCCCCGGTGATCGCCTGCAGGACAACCAGCTGCGCTGGCTGGAGTTCTGCGGCGAACACCAGATGCCCGTCACTGTGTGTTATGTGCGCTGGGCGGGGCAGGCCGCTTGAGCTACAGCGTCGCGGTGCGTGCATTATGTGAATTCACCGCCAAGGTCGGCGACCTCGACCTGCGTTTTACCCCGTCTCCCAGTGCCCAGGAAGGGATTGTCGGCCACCGCACGGTGGCCTCGCGGCGCAGCGCCCATTACCAGAATGAAGTCGCGCTGGAGGGCGAATACCAGCAGTTGAAAGTCCGGGGCAGGGCGGATGGCTACGACCCGGACCGCAACCAGCTGGAAGAGGTGAAAACCTATCGCGGCGACCTGGACAAACAACCGGCCAACCACCGGCAACTGCACTGGGCCCAAGTCAAGGTCTACGGCTGGTTGATGTGCCAGAAGCTCGGGTTGTCGGAGATTGTCCTGGCGCTGGTGTACTTCGACATTGTCGGCGAGCACGAGACGCTGCTCAGCCAACGGTTTCAGGCTTATGACCTGCAGGCATTCTTCGTGCAGCAATGCACCCTGTTCCTCGGCTGGGCCGAACAGGAAATGCACCAGCGCGAAGCCCGCAATGCCGCAGCGGTTGCCCTGGGCTTTCCCCATGCGGCGTTTCGCCCGGGCCAGCGCGCCCTGGCGGAAACGGTCTACAAGGCGGTCAGCACCGGCCGCTGCCTGATGGCCCAGGCGCCTACCGGAATTGGCAAGACCGTCGGCACGATTTTCCCGATGCTCAAGGCCATGGCGCCGCAACAGCTGGACAAGGTGTTCTTCCTGACCGCCAAGACCCCGGGCCGCAAACTCGCGCTGGATGCGGCGCAGGTGCTGTATGACAGCAGCCCCGATCTGCCATTGCGGGTGCTGGAGCTGGTGGCGCGGGACAAGGCCTGCGAACACCTGGACAAAGCCTGCCACGGCGACTCCTGCCCACTGGCGAAGGGTTTTTATGACCGCTTGCCGGCGGCCCGCGAAGCCGCTTCCCGCGTGCGCCTGTTGGACCAGCGCAACCTGCGGGAAGTCGCCTTGGCCCATGACGTCTGCCCCTATTACCTGAGCCAGGAAATGGCACGCTGGGCCGACGTGGTGGTCGCCGACTACAACTATTACTTCGACTTCGGCGCCATGCTGTTCGGCCTGGCCCAGCTCAACCAGTGGCGCGTCGCGGTGCTGGTGGACGAAGCCCACAACCTGGTGGAGCGTGGCCGCTCGATGTACAGCGCGGCCCTCGACCAGTACACGCTCAAGACCCTGCGCAAGATCGCACCCGAGCCGCTGAAAAAGCCGCTCCAGCGCCTGAACCGTGAGTGGAATGCCCTGCACAAGGAGCAAGTGGCACCTTATCAGGCCTACGCCCAGAAACCCGACAAACTGCTGCAGGCGCTGAGCCTGTGCACCAGCGCCATGGGTGAATATTTCAACGACCATCCCGAGGCACTCAATGGCGAACTGCAAGCCTTCTACTTCGAGGCCTTGCAGTTTGCCAAGGTCGCCGAGCTGTTCAACGAACACTTCATTTTCGACATCAGCAAACGCGAACTCAGCGGCAAGCGCAGTTCATCAAACCTGTGCCTGCGCAACGTGGTGCCCGCCGAATTCATTCGGCCCCGGCTGACAGCGGCCCGCAGCAGCGTGTTGTTTTCCGCAACCCTGAGCCCGCGGCACTACTACGCGGACTTGCTGGGGATGCCGCCTGACACCGCCTGGGTGGATGTGGAATCGCCGTTCAAGGCCGAGCAGCTGCGGGTGCATATCGTCGACCGGATCTCCACCCGGTTTGTGCATCGCCAGGCGTCCCTGGAGCCCATCGTCGAGCTGATTGCAGCGCAGTTTGCCCAGGCGCCGGGCAACTACCTGGCGTTTTTCAGCAGTTTTGATTATCTGCAGCAAGTGGCGCATTTGCTCGCCGAACGGCACCCGCGCATCCCGCTGTGGCAGCAGTCACGGGGCATGGCCGAGGCGCAGCGCCAGGGGTTTCTCGACCAGTTCACCCAGCACAGCCAGGGCATCGGTTTTGCCGTGCTCGGCGGGGCATTCGGCGAAGGCATCGACCTGCCGGGCACCCGCCTGATCGGCGCGTTTATCGCCACCCTGGGTCTGGCGCAACTCAACCCGGTGAACGAGCAGCTCAAGCTGCGGATGGGCGCGATTTTCGGCGCCGGTTATGACTACACCTACCTTTATCCGGGCATCCAGAAGGTGGTGCAAGCCGCGGGCCGGGTGATCCGCAGCCAGCAGGACCGAGGGGTGGTAATGCTGATTGATGACCGGTTTGGCGAAGCGCGAGTGCGGCAGTTATTGCCGCGCTGGTGGTCGATCACTGCGGCGGATACACCGCATCCCGCAACTGGTGGGTGAACTGGCCGGACATGCCTTCGTAAGCCGTATTGGTCAGTGCCACCACCGTAAGCTTCTGCTGCGGGTCGACAAACCAGCTGTGACCGTAGGCGCCGCCCCATTCAAAGGTGCCCCGGGATTGCGGTGTGCCTGTCAACGCCGGGTCATCCAGCACCGCCCAGCCATAACCGAACCCCCAGCCCGGGTCCTGGGTTTGCGCCTTGGCGCCGACCGAATCGGTGACCATCAACTGCACGCTGTGTGCCGACAGGATCGGAGCGCCGCCCCGGCGAATGGTTTCCAGGAACCGCGCAATATCACCTGCCGTCCCGGCCATGCCTGCGCCGCCGGAAGGGTAGGACTGGGGATCGAGAATCCGCCGCACATCAAACAGCGCGGTGCTGTTGCCCGAGGTGATCGTGGCCTTGTCGACCATGCGCAACGGCTGTGGCGAGCCATCCTGATAGGCGGCGGCCAGCCGCGTGAGGTCGGTCACGGCAAACCCGGTATCGCGCAGGCCCAGAGGCCCGGTCACCGACTCGCGGATCAATTCCGGCAAGCGCTGGCCCGACGCCTCTTCCAGCACCGCACCCAGCACATCGGTGGCCATCGAATACTGCCAGCGGGTACCCGGCGGGTAACTCAAGGGCACGCTGGCGATGCGCTTCAGGTTCTCGGCAAAGCTGATTTCCGGCTCGCCCAAACCATCGGAAACCCCGGCGGTGCGGTAGGGTCCGTGCGGGCTTTCCAGAAATCCGTAGCTGAGGCCGGCGGTGTGGTTGAGCAACTGGCTGACGGTGATCACCGGGATGGTGCCATCCGCCAGCTTGGGATTGAAGTCGGGCAGCCAGCGGCTGACCGGATCGTCCAGGCCCAAGCGACCTTGTTCCACCAGGTGCATCGCGGCGGCGGATACCAGCGGTTTGGTCACCGATGCCAGGCGAAAGATCGTGTCCTCTGTCATCGGGCGCCCGTCTTCGCGGTCCGCCAAGCCGGCAGCACGGTGATAAACCAGCTGCCCGTCCCGCAGCACCAGCACCACGGTGCCCACCAGGCGATTGTCGGCAATGGCGCTGTCGACCACCGCATCCACGCGCTTGGCGAGCAGTGGGTCGTGGCTGTCGGCGCAGGCGAGGGTGGCGCAAAGGGAGGCGGCAAGGGGCACGAGGTATCTGGCAGGAGGCTGCATGGTTCAGGTCGCTCATTGGCAGTGCATGACTGCCAAATATGAACGCTGGGGTCCCGGACTACAACGTGACATTGCACAACTGCTGACTCACTGCCCATAAGCGTTCGGCCTGCTCCGGGTCGACAGCCCAGGGCCATACGCCGTTACGGCTGGTGTCATCCTGCGACCAAGCGGCCACATCGCAATCTTCGCAGTAGAGTCCGCCCATGCCCTCCAGTTGCGGGCTGACAGCGCACCACACCGAGGTCGCGGCGCCTTGCTCGGGGCTCTTGTAGTGACTGGCGCTGCGGATATTACCGTGCTCATCCAGTGCGCCGACGAATGCCAGGTCGTCCTTGTCCAGATAACGGATCAAGTCGGTGAGGATTTCCCCCGGGTGCACGGAAAATGCGCGCACACCCTCCGCTTTACCTCGTCGGTCCAGTGCTACCGCGAACAGTGCGTTGGCGGTTTTTGATTGGCCGTAGGCGAGCCACTTGTCATAGGGGCGGTGTTCAAATTGCGGGTCATCGAAATGCACAGAGCTGAGACGATGGCCTAGGGATGATACCGAAACCACTCGCGCGCCATTAGCCTCACGCAGCGCCGGCCACAACCGCGCGGTTAGCTGGAAGTGGCCCAGGTGGTTGGTGGCGAACTGCGCTTCGAAACCTCGCGTATCCCGTTGCAGTGGTGTGGCCATGATTCCGGCGCTATTGATCAGAAGGTTCAATGCCCGGTCGCTGGCGAGGAAGTTTTCGGC
This sequence comes from Pseudomonas sp. P7758, assembly GCF_013386485.1. NCBI lineage: Bacteria > Pseudomonadati > Pseudomonadota > Gammaproteobacteria > Pseudomonadales > Pseudomonadaceae > Pseudomonas > Pseudomonas sp. P7758. The sequence continues at coordinate 14,579 of NZ_JACARS010000031.1, forward strand.
AAAACGGTCGATGGAAATCGGGTCGAGTAAATCCAGGCTGGCGTGTTCAACACCGATGATGCCCGAGAGGTTGCGTTCGGCCTTTTCAGGATCCCGCGCGGGAACGATCACCTGCGCACCCGCGTCGACCAACACGCGAACCGTTTCCAGGCCAATGCCGGAGTAGCCACCGGTGACAATCACCGTCTTGCCTCGCAAATCGCTGCCCGCCAAGGCTTGCTGGGCGGTAGTGCCGGCATCGAAGCCGCTGCCAATTGGGGTTTGTTTGTCAGCCATGAAAGATCTCCTTATGGGAGGCCTAGAGTCTCTCGCTGGAGCCCGGACGCGGAATGCCCTAGAGTCCGTGTTTCTGTCGCGATCGTCCGGAGCTTTTATGGATACCCTTTCCGATGTGCTGGCACTGTTAAAAAGCCATCGCTCGACCTTCGCCGGCTTGAAGGCTGGCGGCAACTGGGCCATTGACTTTGCGGCGCCGGATGGCATCAAGTTCAACGCGGTGGTGGAGGGTAGTTGCTGGCTGGAAGTGGAAGGGCTGGCAGTACCGATACGCTTGTATGAGGGAGATTGTTTCCTGTTGACCCAGGCACGCCCGTGGAGGCTGTCCAGCAATCTGTGCCCTGAAGGACTCGATGCACGTGAGGTGTATGCCGATGCGGTGGGAGGCATCGCCACGGTGGGTGCCACGGTGGATCTGTTCTTGATCGGCGGACGATTTATCTACGGGGATGACGCCCGGTTGTTGCTTGACAGCCTGCCGCCGGTGTTGCGGGTGAGTGCCAACTCCGAACAGGCCGCCGTGTTGCGTTGGTGCCTGGATCGCCTGGCCCGGGAATACGCCAGCCCGTTACAAGGCGCGGCGCTGATGACCGAGCATTTGGCGCAAATGATGCTGGTGCAAATCCTGCGGCTCTATCAATCTTCCATGGGCACCCATACCACCGGCTGGCTGGGAGCCTTGACGGATCCAAGGCTGGCCCCGGTGCTGCGGGAAATTCACGCAGCACCCGCCCGGCGCTGGACATTGAGTGAAATGGCCGGCGTGGCGAGTCAATCCCGCTCCACCTTCGCCTTGCACTTCAAGCAACGGGTAGGGCTGGCACCGCAGGAATACCTGACCCGCTGGCGTATGCACCTGGCGGTACAGGCCTTGAAAGCCAGCGACAACAGCGTGTCCACGATCGGCCAGTCCCTGGGTTATCAGTCAGACAGCGCTTTCAGCAATGCTTTCAAGCGCGTGATGGCTTGTTCTCCCCGGGAATACCGCGAGCGAACCCCACACAAGGAACCCAGTGATGAGCGAAATCCAGCAGCAGAAGGTCAAGGTCAACGGCATTGAGTTGAACGTGCACATCGCCGGCCCCGAGAGCGGCCCGCCGGTGTGGTTGCTGCATGGGTTTCCCGAGTGCTGGCACTCCTGGCGCGAGCAGATTCCGGCGCTGGTGGCCCAGGGTTATCGTGTGTTTGTCCCGGAAATGCGCGGCTATGGACAATCCAGCGCGCCGCCGGAAGTGGCCGACTATGACCTGCTGACCCTGTGCGCCGATATCCAGGGCGCCATGGACCTGTTCGGGCATCGCCGGGTCGTCATGATTGGCCATGACTGGGGCGCCGTGGTGGCCTGGCACCTGGCGTTGCTCGAGCCAGAGCGCGTCAGCCAGTTGGTGACGATGTCGGTACCGTTCGCCGGACGCTCCCGCAGGCCGGTGATCGAGATTATGCGCGAACTGTACGCCGATCGCTTCAATTACATCCTGTACTTCCAGGCCCCGGGTGTGGCTGAAAAGGAACTGGATGCCGATATCGAGCGGACATTACGGCTTTTCATGCAGGACCAGGACGTTTTCCTGCAGAAGAAACCCGCCAGCGCGAAGCTGCTGGAAGGTGTGCCGCTGCCCGGTAAGCTCCCGGCCTGGTGCAGCCAGCAGGACCTCGACGTGTATGTTCAGACCTTCGCCAATGACGGCTTTCGCGGCCCGTTGAACTGGTACCGCAACTTCGAGCGCAACTGGCAGCGTACCGAGTTTCTCGCCGGCAGGCAGGTGCTGCAACCGACGCTGTTCCTGATCGGCGACCGCGACCCGGTCGGCGTGTTCGAAGCCCACACCCTCAAGCGCATGCCCGACGTCGTGCCGAACCTGCAACAAAGCGTCCTGGCCAACTGCGGCCACTGGATTCAGAACGAACAGGGGCCCAAGGTCAACGAACTGCTGCTCGGGTTTCTAGGGCGAACGTGAACGTCGCGCCGCGTCCTGGCACATCGATCAGGCGGATTTCCTGACCGTGCAGTTGCAGGATCCGGTGCACGATGCGCAAGCCCAGGCCGCCATCGCGTCGAGCCCCGCCAATGGTGAAGGCGCGCAGGAACAGACCTTCGCGCAGATCCGCCGAAATCCCGGGGCCGCTGTCGCTCACCGTGACTTCAACAAAACCGGACTTGGGGGCCAGGGTCACTTCAACTTCGCCATTGGGCGGTGTATGGCGCAGGGCGTTATCCAGCAGGTTGGTGAGTACCCGTTCGATCAGGCCCAGGTCGGCCAATACGGTTGGCACCACCGGCGGCAGGCTGGCGGTGAGGGTGATCGCCCGGGCTTCCGCGGTCAGTTCGAACTTCTGGAAAATGTCCTGCACCAGGTCGGGTATTGAAAAGCCTTCGATGACCGGCTGTACAAACCCGTGTTCCAGGCGCACCAGTTCCAGCAGCGACTGGGCCAGCCCGCCGACCTTGCGGCTCTGGTCGAGGGCGATGCCCAGGTAACGCCGGCGTTCCTGCGGGGTCAGGCTGGCGTCTTTCAGGGACAGGGTTTCCAGGTAGCCATGCAAGGAGGCCAACGGTGTGCGCAGGTCATGGGAAATATTCGCGACCATCTCCCGGCGTTCCTGCTCTTGGTGGGTGATGGCGCGCCACTGTTCACCCAGGCGGTTCTCCATCTGCACGAAGGCGTGGTCGAGCACGGCTATTTCATCCTGGCTGGCAACCTCGGGCGCCACGGCCTGCGGGACTTTCGGTGCGCCGTTGATATCGAACTGGCCGACCTTCTCGGTCAGTTGCCGCAAGGGCCGGGTGATCCAGGCGAACGCGGTCAAACCCGCGAGCAAGCACAACAATGCCACCAGGGCGATGGACCACAGGGCGATGTTCAGTGCCATGCCGGTGGCATCCCGGGCGTCGAACACATCATGGGCTTCGCCCAGCAGCACTACATACAGGTAGCCGGCCTGCTGGCCGTTGACCCGCAGCGGCGCGGCGCTGAACACCTTGAGGCCGTCGACGCTGCGCGGGTCGTCGCCGAGGATCGGCAGCATCGCGCCGCTGAGGAAACGGCGCACCGGTTCCAGGTTGACCTGGTCGCGGCGCAGGTGGCCGCTGGGCGCAGCGTTGCCGACCACGCGCCCGTTAATGTCCAGCAGGTACACCTCGACACTCGGGTTTACCAGCATCAACTGGCTGAACAGGTTGCGCACCGCGTCCGGCTTGAGACCGTCGGCGTCCATCAACTGCGTATCCCGGGCGATGTGCGCGGCGAGGTCGCGGGACAGGCCTTGCACCACTTCCAGTTCATGCATGTGGTTGGAGCGCACTTGCAGCCAGGCCGACGTGCCGCTGCAAATCAGCAGCAACAGCGCGAACACCAGGGACAGGCGCTGGGTAAGGGTCAGCCTCATGCCGATTGCTCGGCAAACTTGTAGCCACGGCCCCACACCGTGAGGATGCGCGCCGGGTTGGCCGGATCGGCCTCGACCTTGGCCCGCAGGCGGTTGATATGGGTATTGACGGTGTGTTCGTAACCTTCGTGGCTGTAGCCCCACACGGCGTTGAGCAGGTCCATGCGCGAGAATACCTTGCCCGGTTGGCGGGCGAAAAAGTACAGCAGGTCGAATTCCCGGGGCGTGAGGTCCAGCCGCTGGCCTTGCAGGGTGGCGTCACGGGTCAGCGGGTTGATGAACAACTGGCCGAGGTCGAGGCTGCCGGCGTCCATCTTCAAGTTGCGCGCCATGGCGTCGACCCGGCGCAGCAGCGCCTTGACCCGCGCCACCAGCTCCGGCATGGAAAACGGCTTGGCCAGGTAGTCATCCGCCCCCAGTTCCAGGCCGAGGATGCGATGCAACTCGCTGGAGCGGGCACTGGTGATAATGATCGGCGTGTAGCGCGTCATCGCCCGGGCCCGCCGGCAGATCTCCAGGCCGTCGACGCCGGGCAGCATCAGGTCAAGGATCAACGCATCCCAGCCGCCTTGCTCCAGCAGGCGCAGGCCTTCGTCACCATCGGCACTGTGAACCACCTCGAACTGCTCGTCCCGCAGGTGCAGGCAGATCAAATCGGCAATATGGGCATCGTCCTCGACCACCAGGACACGTTTGGGCTGATCCATTGATAAAAACCTGTCTTCTTGATTCGCGCATTGTGCGGCTTTTGCAACAGTGTAGTTATCACGAATTGTTTAACTCTGCGTGAGGATTCCGCGACCACCCCGGGCCTAACCTTACTCATCGCAACGGCAAAAGTACGCCCCCCTCATTGTGGCGAGGGAGCTTGCTCCCGCTGGGTCGCGCAGCGGCCCCAAAAAAGCCGGGAGCGCTGCGCACTCCAGCGGGAGCAAGCTCCCTCGCCACAGTTTGTTTGTCAGCCATAGGGGCTTCGCCAGCCATCCGCACTTGTGTGAGGAGCAACTCATGTATTCACGTCGACAGATCCTGCTCGCCGGCGGCGGCCTCGGCCTCGCGGTAATCGCCGGTGGCCTGCTGCAAAAAATCAACGCCGGCCCCGCCCTGATCGCCGAAGCCGAAGCCGCCGAACATTTCGAAGTCAGCCACACCGACGCCGAATGGCGCACCCTGTTGACCGCCGAGCAGTACGCGATCCTGCGGGAGGAGGGCACCGAACGCCCCTACAGCAGCGCCCTCAACAGTGAACACCGCAACGGCACCTTCGCCTGCGCCGGTTGCGCTTTGCCCCTGTACGCCTCAGCCACCAAATTCGAAAGCCACACCGGCTGGCCCAGCTTCTGGCAACCCCTGGAAAACGCCGTGGCCAGCCACGTCGACACCTCCTTCGGCGTGGTACGCAAGGAAATCCACTGCCGCCGCTGCGGCGGTCATCAGGGCCACGTGTTCGATGACGGCCCGGCACCCACCGGCCTGCGCTACTGCATGAACGGCGCAGCCATGACGTTCACCGCGACTTAATTCAATGTCTTCCTATAAGGGTCTACCCCATGTGGCTTTTGGTTCTCGCATATCTGGGCGGCGTGCTGACGATTGTCAGTCCCTGCATCCTGCCGGTTCTGCCTTTTGTCTTCGCTCGCACCGGGCAGCCGTTTTTGCGCAGTGGCTTGCCGCTGCTGCTGGGGATGGCGATGACCTTCGCCCTGGTCGCCTCGCTCGCGGCGGTGGGCGGCGGTTGGGTGGTGCAAGTCAATCAGTACGGTCGCTGGCTCGCGTTGCTGTTTGTTGCGCTATTCGGGCTGACGCTGCTGCTGCCAAGCCTGTCCGAGCGCCTGACCCGGCCGCTGGTGGCCGCGGGCAGTCGCCTGTCGGAAGCCGCCGGGGCCGATTCGCGGCCGCGTCCGGGCGCATCGTTCCTGATCGGCGTGGCCACCGGGCTGCTGTGGGCGCCGTGCGCCGGGCCCATCCTCGGGCTGGTGCTGACGGGCGCCGCGCTGCAGGGCGCCAGTATCGGCACTACCTTGCTCTTGCTGGCCTACGCGGCAGGGGCTGCCACCTCCCTGGCCTTGGCGCTGCTGGTCGGCGGTAAAGTCTTCGGCTTCATGAAGCGTTCGCTGGGCGCTGGTGAATGGCTGCGTCGTGGGCTCGGCGCCCTGATGTTGGCCGGTGTGGCGGCCATCGCCCTGGGCCTGGACACCGGGATCCTGGCGCGCCTGTCGACGGCGTCAACCGGTGGCCTGGAACAAAGCCTGGTGGAGAAACTCAGCGCCAAGCCTGAACAGAAGAGCGGGGCGATGATGGCCGGCGGCGCGATGATGGCCGCCAACCACAGTGACACGCTGCCAGTGGAAGGCCAGTTGCCGCCGCTGGACGGTGCCGTGCAATGGCTCAACTCCGAGCCACTGACTGCCGAGGCGTTGAAAGGCAAGGTAGTGCTGGTGGATTTCTGGACCTACTCCTGCATCAACTGCCTGCGCACCTTGCCGTACGTCAAGGCCTGGGCCGAGAAATACCGCGACCAGGGCCTGGTGGTGATCGGTGTGCACGCTCCGGAATTCGCCTTCGAACGCGACGTGAACAACGTCACCAAGGCCATGAAGGACCTGGGCATCACTTACCCGGTGGCCATCGACAACAACTACAAGATCTGGCGCGCCTTCAACAACCAGTACTGGCCGGCGCATTACTTTGCCGATGCCAAGGGCCAGATCCGCTATCACCATTTTGGCGAGGGTGACTACGCCGAGTCCGAACGAGTGATCCAGCAACTGCTGCGTGAGGCGGGCGCTACCAAGGTGGCGGGCGGCTTGATCGAAGCCGATGCCAAGGGCATCCAGGCCGCACCGGACATGAACGAAGTGCAGTCGCCGGAAACCTACCTGGGCTTCCAGCGCGCCGAGAACTTCGTGACCACCGGCACCCTGGGCACCGACAAGGTGGTGAACTACCCGGCAGCCGGCAACCTGGCCTTGAACAACTGGACCCTGGAGGGCCCATGGAACGTCGGCGGCCAGCAAGCCACCCTCGCAGCGGCCAACGGCAAGATCGTCTACCGCTTCCACGCCCGTGACCTGCACCTGGTGCTGGGCCCGGGCGCCGACGGCAAGCCGGTGCGCTTCAAGGTCAGCATCGACGGCCAGGCGCCGGGGGATGCCCACGGCACCGACGTCGCACCGGATGGCAGCGGCACCGTGACCGAACAACGCCTGTATCAACTGGTGCGCCAGCCGGGCGCGGTCAAGGACCGGACCTTCACCATCGAGTTCCTGGACCCGCAAGTGGCGGCCTATGCCTTCACCTTCGGCTAACCCATAGCGAAATTTGGCATGGTTAACCCGATCATGTAGGAGCTGGCTTGCCTGCGATAGCGATGTTGAATTCACCACCTCAATCGCAGGCAAGCCAGCTCCCACAGTTGACCGCATTTATCCTGATGTTTCGGAGTGACTGAGATGAAACTGCTTAAGTACTTACCGGCCCTGGCGTTCGCCGCCTTTGTCGGCCACAGCTCGGCGTTCTCCTTCGGCCCGTCCGACGACGCCGTGGCCATCGCGCCGCCGGCCATGGACCTGCCGGCAGACGCGAACAACCTGCAAACCGCGGTCTTCGCCGGCGGCTGCTTCTGGGGCGTGCAGGGTGTGTTCCAGCATGTGCAAGGGGTGAAAAACGCCGTCTCCGGCTATGACGGCGGCGCGGCGAGCACCGCGCAGTACGAAAGCGTCAGCGGCGGCGACACCGGCCACGCCGAGTCCGTCGCCGTGACCTACGACCCGAGCAAGGTCAGCTACGGCAAGCTGCTGCAGATCTACTTCTCGGTCGCCCACAACCCCACGGAACTCAACCGCCAGGGCCCGGACAGTGGCACCCAGTACCGCTCGGCGATCTTTGCCCAGAACGCCGAACAGCAAAAAGTCGCCCAGGCCTACATCGCCCAGCTCGACGCCGCGAAAGCCTTCGACAAGCCGATCGTGACCAAGATCGAGATGGGCAAAGCCTTCTACCCGGCGGAGTCCTATCACCAGGACTTCCTGACCGAAAACCCGTCGTACCCCTACATCGTGATCAACGACCTGCCAAAGGTGGCCCAGCTGAAAAAATTGTTCCCTGAGCAGTACCGCGCAGAACCGGTACTGGTGAAAAACCAGTAGACCTATGATCGTTCCCACTCTCGACGCTCGTTCCCACGCTGGACGATCGTTCCCACGCAGGACGATCGTTCCCACGCTCTGCGTGGGAATGCCGCCAGGGCGCTCTGCGTCCGCTCTTGAAGTCGTGACGCGGAGCGTCACCGGATTCATTCCCACGCGGAGCGTGGGAACGATCAGCGTGGGAACGATTATCAGACGACTTCAAGGTAGGAGCTATGAATCGCCCGCGCCAACTCCCGCACGGTGTCGATAAAATCCGTCAACCGGCTATGCAGCCCATCCTCCAGAATCTCATCAATCCCCGTATACCTCAGCCGCGCCTCAAACTCCGCCGCCAAACGCTGGGCCGTACGCCCATAACTCCCCGGCAGGTCCGCCAGGATATGGCTCAACTCCTCGATACACGCATGCAACGAGCGCGGCACATCACTGCGCAACAGCAACAACTCCGACACCGACCGCGCATTCAGCGCATTCGGGTACAGCTCGGTATACGCCTCAAACGACGACAGCGCCCGCAACAACGCGCTCCACTGGTAATACCCGCGTGCCGAAAGGTCGCTGACTTCCTCGGACTCTTCCCCAAACATTTCATACCGCGCGTCCAGCAACCGCAACGTGTTATCCGCCCGCTCGACAAACGTCCCCAGCCGAATAAACCGATACGCATCGTTACGCATGATCGTCCCGGACGTCGCCCCACGAAACAGGTGCGAGCGCTGCTTCACCCAGTCACAAAAGTGGCTGATGCCATGCCGCGCCAACCCGCCGGCCGCAATACTGCGCATCTCCAGCCAGGTGGCGTTGAGGTTTTCCCACATATCAGCCGTGATCCGCCCCCGCACCGCATGGGCATTACCCCGTGCAGCCCGCAGGCAGTTGTAGATACTGGCGGGGTTTTCCTCGTCGAGGGCGAAGAAGTGCAGCATGCGCTCGGCGTCCAGTTGCTGATGGCGCTCAAGGTAACTGTCCAGGGTGCCGCTGCTGAGCAGCGACATGGCCAACTCGTCCAGCCCGTCACTGCGCCCGGCCTGGGGCATCAACGACAGCGAATAACTGACTTCCAGCATGCGCGCCAGGTTCTCGGCACGCTCCAGGTAACGGGACATCCAATACAGATCTGCGGCGGTTCTACTCAGCATACTCAGCCCTCCACCACCCAGGTGTCCTTGGTTCCGCCGCCTTGCGACGAGTTGACGATCAATGAGCCTTCGCGCAGCGCCACGCGGGTCAAGCCACCGGGCACCAGGCGGGTTTCCTTGCCCGAGAGCACGAACGGTCGCAGGTCGATATGCCGCGGCGCGATGCCGTTTTCGACAAACGTCGGGCAAGTGGACAGGCTCAAGGTCGGTTGGGCGATGTAGGCGTGAGGGCGGGCCTTGATACGCTGGCGGAAGTCCTCGATCTCGGCCGCGCTGGACGCCGGGCCCACCAGCATGCCGTAGCCGCCGGAACCCTGGGTTTCCTTGACCACCAGTTCCGGCAGGTGCGCCAGTACGTGGGACAGCTCATCCGGCTTGCGGCACTGGAAGGTCGGCACGTTTTGCAGGACCGGCTCTTCATCCAGGTAGAACCGGATCATCTCCGGCACGTACGGGTAGATCGACTTGTCGTCCGCCACGCCGGTGCCGATCGCATTCGCCAGCACTACGTTGCCCGCGCAGTACGCCGCGACCAGGCCGGGCACGCCGAGCATCGAATCGGGGTTGAAAGCCTGCGGATCGAGGAAGGCATCGTCGATGCGGCGGTAGATCACATCCACGGCCTTGGGGCCGTCGGTGGTACGCATGAACACCTTGAGGTCGTGCACGAACAGGTCGGCGCCTTCCACCAGCTCCACGCCCATTTCCCGGGCCAGGAATGCATGCTCGAAGAACGCGCTGTTAAACCGGCCCGGCGTCAGCACCACCACATTCGGGTTGTCCAGGCGGCTGGAGCTTTTCAGGGTCTTGAGCAGCAGGTTGGGATAGTGGTCCACCGGGGCGATGCGTTGCTTGGCGAACACCTCGGGGAACAGGCGCATCATCATCTTGCGGTCTTCGAGCATGTAGCTCACGCCGCTGGGGGTACGCAGGTTGTCTTCGAGCACGTAGTAGGTGCCGTCGCCATCGCGCACCAGGTCGACCCCGGAGATGTGCGAATAGATATCGCGGTGCAGGTCCAGGCCGACCATGGCTTTCTGGTATCCCTCGTTGCCCAGCACCTGATCGGCGGGAATGATCCCGGCCTTGATGATGCGTTGGTCGTGGTAGATGTCGGCAAGGAACATGTTCAACGCATTCACCCGCTGGATACAGCCACGCTCGATGACACTCCACTCACTGGCGGGGATGCTGCGGGGGATGATATCGAAGGGGATCAGGCGCTCGGTGTCTTGCTCGTCGCCATACAGGGTGAAGGTGATCCCGGCGCGGTGAAACAGCAGGTCGGCTTCACGGCGGCGCTGGGCCAGCAGTTCTGGCGGCGTGTTGGCCAGCCAGCGGGAGAATTCCTGATAATGCGCACGGCAAACGCCTTGTGCGTCATTCATTTCATCAAAGAAAGATCGAGCCATTCCAATTACCTTGTCAGTGCCGGGACTAACTGCGCTTTGGCACTGCCGCTTTAGAAAACGCATTTTTTTATGAGCCCGTGGCTGATGGTGCCAGCAGGCCTGGTCCTTACTTTCTTTTGGGGTGGGCTCTGGGTCGGGGGGTAACGATTGCTCCTGTATCCGGGCAGATAAAGGACTAAAGCAATGCCTGTGCCATCCACCTTGTGGCGAGGGAGCTTGCTCCCGCTGGGCTGCGCAGCGGCCCCAAAAAGGAACCAGACCGCTGCGCACCGGAGCGCTGTCCCGGTCCAGCGGGCCCAAGCTCCCGCGCCACCGATGCGGCCCTATCGCCTCAAAACGGTGCACTGATTACTTGAACTTTGCACCAGCCCGGTTCTTCTAAACTGCTTCAAATGCCAGCACGGAGCACGGATGTGCCCAGAATCATCTCACCCGACACCCCGGAATCGAGCCTGACCGACCACAGCGAACACAACGCCAAGATTTTCGGTTCGCCCAAGGACCGTCTCGACTTTTACCGGCGTGAAATCCAGTACGAAACCAGCATCCTGGCCAACCGCACCGACGCCTACCTCACGGCCCAGTCATTCCTGGTGATCGCCTTCGTGTCCGGCATGGGCAACCTGAACCCCGAATGGGGCAAGCTGTTCACCCTGGTGGTGCCCGTGTTCCTGGCGACCCTGGGCATTCTCAGTTCCCTCAACGCCTGGCCGGGGATTCGGGCGGCCTACGAAATCATCGACCACTGGCATTACAAGCAGAGCGAACTGCTGCGCAGCGAGCCGGTGATGGGCCTGGCCTACGATGAGTCGCCACTGTTCAGTGAGATGGAGTCGTCCCACAAGGGCTATCGCAAGTCGCTGTTGTTCTCGATGCGCGCGCCCTGGCTGTTCATGGTGTTCTGGGTGATGCTGGGGGCCTACGCGTTTTACATCCAGGTGGACAATCCCGGCTCATAAGCAATTGGAACTTCACCGACCCGCACGGGACCTTACCTTTACGCAGTCTGCGTTTTCCAACAGAGGTGAGCCATGAGCACAGACAACGACCCGCAAACCAGCAATCGTAACGATCCCGCCATCGACCGCGGCGAACCGGCCCCCGGCACCGCGGCCGACGCGCCAAAAGACCCCAAGCCTGCCAGCGACCCCAAGGCCAAGGAAAACGACTACAGTCCAGACTTCAAGCCCGAGCGCGAGCCAAAGCCTGAAACCGATGCCGATATCGATACCCAAGGCGGTTAGAGGAGACGGTGATGTCAGTTGAAATAGACGAAGACGATGAACTCAATGACCCGGGCAATGAAGATCCGGGTTCATTGATGGATGATGCCGAAGTACCGCTTAACGACCTGGATGATGCCGCTGACGTCGGCAACACTGAAAACCAGGAGTAGACGTCATTGTTGTGCCTGGGCACGTCGTTCATACCACGCCAGCATCGGCTGCGTGCTGAGACCATGAACGACGATGCTCAGGGCAATGACTGACAGCGTCAGGTTCACCGCGACCGCGCTGCTGGTGCCCACCAGCCCGTGGTTGATGGCATAGAACAGGTAGTAGATGCTGCCGATCCCGCGAATCCCGAACCAGCCCACCAGCCCGCGCTGATGGCGATTCAGCAAGCTGCCCCAGGGTATCGACAGCACGCTGAGGGGGCGAATCACACAAAACAGCACCGCCCCCACCGCCAGGGCCCGCCAGTCCCAATGGCTGACCAGCACCACGCCCAGCAAGGTCACCAGGAACACTTCCATCGAACGCTCCACCAGCCCACCAAAGGCGAGCATGTCGCCCATCATTACCCCGGCGGCGATCTGCGTGTCCTGCAGTTGCCCGACATCGCCATGCAACGCATGCTCCGGCTCAACTTCCATGTGGCCAACCACCGGCTGTGCCAGATGTTCCGCCGGGGTTTGTGAGTTGCCGGTGGACTTGAACTCGGCCTGGCGCAGCCCCAGGCCGGCGGCAAATACCGACAGGAAGCCGTAGCCGCCGATGGCTTCGGCCACCACATAGGCGAGGGCGATCAGGGCCAGCGTCAGGTAGTCATTCGGTGACAGGGTGCTGTCGGCATTGGTGATACGCATCTTCAGGGTGACGCGACCGATGCCACGCCCCATCCAGTAGCCCACGAGCAACCCGGCAGGTACGGCCCAGAGCAGGTTTTTCAGCACCCAGCCGCCCAGCCAGTCACCGTCGAACCCGCCGTGCTGCATGAAAAACAGCGCAAAGATCACGAACGGGAAGGCCGTGCCGTCGTTCAAGCCTGCCTCACCGGAAAGACCGAAGCGCAGCGCGTCATAATCCTGCGCGTTATTGACCTGCACCAGGCCCGCGAGCACCGGGTCGGTGGGCGCAAGAATCGCCCCCACCAGCAGTGAAACCCCCCACGACAACCCCAGCAGCCAATGCAGCACCAGGCACGTCCCGAGGATGGTCAAGAGCATCACCGGCCCGGCCATGCCAAACGCAATGCGCCAGGTTCGGTGCTTGAGGGGCAGGCGCAGTTTCAGCCCGCTGACGAACAGCGAAAACAGCACCGCGACTTCCGTCAGGTGTTCCATCCAACTGGCCGAGGCCTTGATGTCCAGATGCAGCAGGTCCATGCCCAACGGGCCGATACACACGCCGAGCAACAGGCACACCGCCGAGGTGGTGACCGGCATCCAGCGCAGGTAGGAGGAGGTGAGGGCGAGGGTGAGCAACACCGCGCCCAGTACGGCCATCCATAGGATGAAGGTCATTGAATAGTCCCGGGCATGGTCTGTGTGAACGTTTGAGGTTTGCCGGGAGAGAGAGGTTCAAAAAACGCGCATTGCCTGCTCGGGCAATGCGCGGTTTGTCAGGTCGCCAGGCGTGTTACGTTGGCATTGAGGGTGCTGTTTGGGGTGAAGGAGAAGGTGAACCCCGAGTCGAGAAACTTTTGCAGCCCGTCATTATCAAGACTGAATACCGTTGCACCGACCGATTGATCAAGAGTGCCAGTGGCATCGAACATGGCTTTGTCCAGGCCGGCTTGGTTGGTGTTGTAGATATAGAGCTTTCCATCACTGCTCTTTTGAATATAGGCGGTGTGTACGATATTGCCGTCTGCTCTATTGCTCATGAAATTGATAACGCCTGATTCGGTAATGTCCGCGGGCCTGAATACGGCGCTGGTATTCTCGGCAGTAATACCCATCAGATCCTTGTAGCGTTGCGTGTAATTGGAATCCCCGCTCCTGACCACACTGCCCAGCACGGCCTCGCGAGTTTTCAACGGGAGTGCATTGTCTGCCATCCCGACGAACATGGTTTTTTCGTAGCAGATTGTCCCGGTGTATCCCGTTTTGGCATGGAGCTTCTCCAGTTTGTCGCGAAGCGCTTCTACCGGCACGGCGTCAGCTTTGAAATTTTCCAGCGGCTCGCCAAAGGGCTGTCTGGTTTTCACATTCAAGGCGTGCCAATTACCGGTGGCGTCATCAAACTTCGCAAACACCTTGGCTTCTTCGGTCGCATTGGCCGCCTTGTAAGTGCCTTCGGCAATGCCGGGCTTTTTCGCCAGTGACGTCAGGTCGACACTGCGCAAGGCGCCACGCAGATGATTGACGCCGTTACGTCCAGCGGCAAGCGTGGTGCGCCCCAGCTTCAATGCACTCCGGGCCAGATTATCTGCCCCGCTCAACGGATTGAAACTCCCCAGCGCCGCGCGCCCGACAATCTTCGCGCCCTGGGCGAACTTGCTGAAAGCCGATGCGCCGGCGGCCACGGCCTTGGCCCCCCTGGCTGCCGCACCGAGGCCCACGGCAAACCCAAATATATCCAAGGCCAGGTCGCCGACACCTTCGCCGATGTTGCCGTTTTGAAAGTTGACGATTGCCGACCTCAAGGGGATCAGGTTGAGGAGGAATTCATTGACTTTCTTGTAAAAGGGAACCTCGGTATCCAGCGTGGTGACCCCCTCGGCCTCTTTTTTGAATGACCGGATATCAACATCCGTCACCATGGCATCGGCAATATAAGACGTTCGGGCACTGCCAAAGCTCTTGGGGTTGGCGGCCTGGATTTTTTCATCCGTCAACCCGGGTGCGTACTCGCCCGAAGGTATGACTTCTTCCAGGTCTTTATGGTAATGGGTGTGGTTGGAAGGTTGTTTGCCTGCCGTGAAGTCACCCAGGTCCGTACGCTCGGTAATCTTCGCGGTCCTGAGATTGATTTCGTAGGTGTGCACCTGGTTTTTGCGCCTGGTTTTCACCAGCAGGCAATTGTCTTCGGGCACCCGCTTGCGGGTTTCCTTGCCAAAGTTGTCCTTATCGACGTCGACTTCCCTGACCACTGTGATTTCGCCGTATTCCAGGTTTTTACGGTCTTCTTCAGGGAGCCGCGAAACCATCCACTTCACCTGGGCCGCGACGCTTTTTTCGATGCCGTCGGCGTATTCCCCGAACGCGTCCTGAAACACGTTCGGCATACTTGGCAGGTCTTTGGTTTTTTCCAGCACCTCGCTGAGGTTCAACGTACTGGATGAGGTCACCCAATGATTGTCAGCGGGGGGCGGGGGCCCAATTCCAAGTACCCCTACGGCCGGTGGTTCTTCGACGCCAGGTCGATGGTGAAGCGCGTCCTTCATATACAAGTCGAGGATCGAATAAGGCCCCGGGAAATCGCTATGGGCGGGTTCCAGCGTGATGCTCTTGTCTTCCAGGGTTGCCGTATCCATGCCCGGCAGGGCTTTGCGCAATTGCTCCAGGGCCATTTCCTTGCGTAATGGCATCGGCATGCTCTGTGTTTGACTGGCCGCGCTCAGTTCGGTGATCTGCGCATCGAATGCATCGCGTACATCATTCATTTGGCCTTCGGTCACCGGATACGGCATACCGTTCGCGCTTCCCCAATCCTTGAGCGCCTCTTGCTGGGCGGCATATTCGACATAACGCTCCTGGGCGGAGACCGGCGCGACCTCAGCGTGGAGCATGACCTGCCCATAGGACATCCCTGCGGTTGAACCCGGAGACTGCGCTTCGATGCGTTCTACCGCGGTGACAAAACTGACCCAACTATGTGAACCCGGGGTGACCTGGTCCGGGATGTCTTTAACCAGGAACTCCGGAGCGCGGGTGGAGAGCAGCAGATGCGCTTGTAGCGCCGCTGCCTCGGGTGACGATGCCTTGCCGGTGCTGACAAGATGTTCGGCCAACCGGCTGACGATACCGGATGCGGGTTTGCCCCAGGTACTGTTCCCGGTCACGGCAAAACCGGCGATGTGATGCCTGGACCTGGGGTCTGTCGCGCGGAACGAGTTGTCTTTGTCCACACTCATGGCTGCCAACAGCCAATCAGTGGCACTGCCTTTGATGGACTGCGCGTCAAATTTTGCCTGGAGGGCCTCGCCCAACGCCTTGCCCTTGGGGGAGCGGATCAGCGAGTCGAGCACCCGCTGCGGGTCAGCCAGCTCGGAAGGCGTGAACGACTTGCCCTGCATGAGGTATTCCACTACGTTCCTGGCGCCGTTCAAATCAACGTCGCCGATCTTGCCGCGGCGCAGGTCGGACCGCAGCTGATTCGCCGCCTCGGGCGCAAGCGGGGGCTGCCATTCCAGCGCACCGCCATAGTTGCCATGGAGCGGCGTCTGGAGTTCAGGCCTGAGCAGATAATTCGTCAGGTTCTCCACCTCCTCTGGCGTGGTTGGCACGTCCCAGCCATTGATCTCAAGGAATTCCTTGAGGCTAATGGTGCTCCCTGAGTCGGTGCTCCCGACCTGGCGGTAAGCGCTGTCCGGGTGAAGCTCGACTTTATTCTTTTGCAGGTAGTCGAGAACGTCACCGCTCCCAATGCTGCCCGATCGAATCCGCTCAAGCAGGTAATTGAGTTCACGCCCCACGGTGTTCAGCGTCTGGGTATTGCCCACCAGGGCTTTCTGGCGTTCAACCTCATCCTCACCACGGGTTTCGTGCAGGTCCGCAAAACGCGGGCCGCTCACGCCGGTAAAAGCTTTGTCGCGCGCCAACTCATCTGCACGCTCGTGGGCATGATCCGGCAGGATATGTTCTTGCTCTTTGTAGAATTGGCTCACCAACCACAGGGGGGCACTGTTGCTGTTTTGGGAGAGCGGCGGTTTGAAGGGGATCGGGTTACCGTCGCCGATAACGCGTGCGGCGTCCCTGACCTGTGCGCCCACCTGCGCCCAGCCTTTGTCATCGGGGCCGTTGGGTTGCGCGGCGGCGGAGGGCCTGCGCTGGTAGGTGATCTTCCCGGTATTGGGGTCAATCATCACTGAATTGGGGTTTATCCCGTTTTCCCTCATCCAGTCACGGACTTGCGGGGACTCCATGGCACGCCCCAACTGCGACCACCACTGCCCGAACGTTGAGTTCGGCGGAATGTTCTCGACCATGATCGCGTCGTCATGGCCGTCGCCCTTGACCTGACGCAGCGCGCTGGCTACCTGGCCTGCCAGTTCACCGTCGGCATCGGCACGCGGGCTGGGGATCCTGGTCCCGGGGGAGCCTGGCGCGGCATTTTCCGGCGCTGCGGCCTGGAGCCGCGCCGGGGGAAGCGGCTTGTCAGGTGCGTTCAAAGGAATGAAAGAAGCCGTAGCCTGAGTAGGAGCAATTGTCATAGGAGGGGATCCGGTAATTTATCGAGTACACCCAAGCAGCGCTTCGCACCAGCGGGTGTAACTCTTCGTACCCAATGCCCCCTCAGCGATTCCATCCCACTGGCATGCAGATTGATACGGCGTCTTACGCGCCCATGCTAAGGGTGCGCCGCGGTCCTCAGCCGAATCATGTCGATCAGCTGGCGCAATCCCGGCTGCGACTGACGCCGGCTGGGGTAGTACATGCACAGCGGCGCGCCGATGCAGGCCCAGTCGGGCAGCACTTCCACCAGGCGCCCGTCGGCCAGTTCCGCCAGCACGCGATTCTCCAGGCAGTAGGCGATACCCACGCCTTGCAGGGCCGCATCAACGATGGTCTGGGTGTCGGCCGCGCTGAAGTGGCCGGGCACATCGAGCCGCTGTTGGCGTGCGCCATTGCCCAGTTCCCATTTGTAGGTGGTCTTGTCGCCCAGGTACATGCGTACACAGGAGTGCGTGAGCAAGTCCCTGGGCACTGCAGGTGTCCCTGCCTGTGCGAGGTAGACCGGGGAGGCGACCATGATCCAGCGCAGCTCGCCGGTCAGCGGCACGGCCACCATGTCCTGGGGCACCGTGGCGCCATAGCGGATTCCTGCGTCGTAGCCCTCTGCGACAATGTCGAGCATGCGGTCCTCGATCATCACGTCCAGGCGCAGTTGCGGGTAGGTGCGGGTGAACTCGCCGAGCACCGGCGAAATCAGCAGCACCGCGGCATCCCGGGGTACGTTCAGGCGCAGGCGGCCAATCGGCGCCTCGCGGTACAGTTCGAGGGTGTCGAGGCCGTCCTGGATCGTCGCAAAGC
This sequence comes from Pseudomonas sp. P7758, assembly GCF_013386485.1. Classification (NCBI taxonomy): domain Bacteria; kingdom Pseudomonadati; phylum Pseudomonadota; class Gammaproteobacteria; order Pseudomonadales; family Pseudomonadaceae; genus Pseudomonas; species Pseudomonas sp. P7758. Next base: position 32,364 of record NZ_JACARS010000031.1, read on the forward strand.
CGGCACTGAGTTTTTCCGCCAGTACCACGCCGGCATCGGTAGGCTCTACGGCGCGGCTGGTGCGATACAGCAACTTGACCCCCAGGCGCGTTTCCAGGTTGCGCATGGTGTGGCTCAGGGCCGAGGTGGTGACGCCAAGTTCATTGGCAGCATGCCGGAAACTGCGGCGACGGATGATCGCCATGAAAACATTCAGGTCGGCCAACTCGGAGCGGTTGAACGCAGCCATATCAAGCACCTTTTATGGGGTTTGGGTTGCACGCGGCGTTGAGCCCGATTCAACCACGGATGATCTAGAGTAATCGTTTTTTTACTGATTGTTTCTGGCGGAGGCTTTTTCATGAGTATCGAAACCATCAAGATCCCGGGCATCGACAAGGCCGTCTCGCGGATTGCCCTGGGCACCTGGTCCATGGGTAGCTCGATGTGGGGCGGCGCCGATAATGAGGTCTCGGTCAAGACCATTCGCCATGCGCTGGCCAGCGGCATCAACTTTATCGACAGTGCGCCGGTCTACGGCCTTGGGCTGTCGGAAGAACTGATCGGCCGGGCCCTGCGCGGTGTACGCCACACGGCGGTGATCGCCACCAAGGCCGGGTTGCAATGGGACGACGGCACGGTGCGCCGCAATGCCACGGCCCGACGTATCCGCAAGGAAATCGAAGACTCACTGCTGCGCCTCGAAACCGACTACATCGACCTCTACCAGATTCACTGGCCCGACCCGTTGGTAGCTCAGGAGGAAACCGCCGGCGAGCTGGAAAAACTGCGCCGTGAAGGCAAGATCCTTGCCGTAGGGGTGAGCAATTATTCGCCTGCGCAAATGGACGATTTCCGCCAGTACACGCACCTGGACACCGTGCAGCCGCCCTACAATCTGTTTGAGCGGGCGATCGACAGCGATATCCTGCCGTACGCCAAGCAAAATTCACTGGTGGTTTTGGCTTACGGTTCGCTGTGCCGGGGTTTGTTGAGCGGCAGCATGCACGCGGCCACGGGTTTTACCGGGGATGACGTGCGCAAGCTCGACCCGAAATTCAAGGCGCCACGCTTTGAGCAGTACCTGGCGGCGGTCGCAGCATTGGACGTGTACGCTCGCGAATGCCACGGCAAGTCTGTGCTGGCCCTGGCGTTGCGCTGGGTGCTCGACCAGGGCCCCACGGTTGCACTGTGGGGCGCCCGCCGGCCGGAGCAGCTCAAAGGCGTTGAAGATGCGTTCGGCTGGCAGCTCACGGCCGACGACCTGCAACATATCGACCGTATTCTGGCCAGCACGATAAAAGACCCGGTAGGGCCGGAGTTCATGGCCCCGGCCCAGCGTTAACCTTTGCGACAGGGATGTCTTGCAGCTGCAAAACAACAAAAGACATTCCTTTGGCGTTGAGGTTTTTGGCATGAAGCGCGGTCCCTTGTTCAAGATCATGGGTGGTTTGCTGTGTGTGGTGGCGGTGGCAGCCGCCTGGAAATGGCGCGGCAATCCCGATGTGCTGTGGCAGATCGTCAGCCGTCAATGCGTGCCCGACCAGAACCAGCACCAGAATCCGCGCCCCTGCCTCGAGGTTGATCCGGACAAGGGGTTCGCGCTGCTCAAGGACCTCAACGGCCCGTACCAGGACTTACTGATCCCCACCGATAAAGTCACCGGAATCGAAGACGTCGCGCTGGCCCGGGACTTGTTGCCGCATTACTTTGCCCAGGCCTGGAAACACCACGATGTACTCTCGGCCGGCCTGCAAACGCCGATTGCCGACCGTTATGTATCCCTGGCGATCAACTCGCGGTATGGCCGCACGCAAAACCAGTTGCACATTCATATCGCCTGCCTGCGCCCCGACATTTTCAACACCCTCAACGAACGCGCGGCAACCCTCGACGAGCACTGGCAAACCCTGCCGGTAAAACTGCAGGGGCATACCTACAGTGCCCGTACGTTGTCGGCGGTGGAATTCGACCTGCGCGACCCATTGGCCATCCTGAATGACTACGTGCAGGCCCAGGGCGACGCCATGGCCAGTTACAGCTTGCTGTTGGCACCGGCGGCGAACGGCAACTTCGTACTGTTGACCACGCGGTTGACGCTCAAGGAATGGAACCTGGCCTCCGCCGAAGAACTGCAGGACCGCCAATGCAACTTGATGGGCAAACCACCACAACGACCTGTTTTAGCTGTTAACGACATCCGGTGAAGTTTGCCGTTGAACGAGTGTTCAGTTTCAATTATGTTGGCTGCACCCCCTGCCTGGTAACAGGCGGGCTTGCGCTTTTTCTGATTGAACGAGAGGCACTGGCATGCGGTTTTCACCTTTTGTCGAGCGAATTGCAGGGCAGGGCGTAGCCGCCTGGGACATCCACCATGCCGCCTTCCAGGCCAGCAGCAAAGGCGAAGACATCATCATCCTGAGTGTGGGCGATCCGGATTTCGCCACACCCTCGTTCATCACCGACGCCGCCGTCGAGGCCCTGCGCCAGGGCGACACCCACTACACCGAAATCCCCGGCCGCCCGGCACTGCGCGATGCCATCGCCGCGCGCTACAGCCAGTCCCTGGCTCGCCCGCTCGACGCTGAAAACGTCATCACCGTGGCCGGTGCGCAGAACGCCTTGTTCGTCACCTCGCTGTGCCTGTTGCAGGCCGGTGATGAAGTGATCGTGCTCGACCCGATGTACGTCACCTACGAAGCGACCCTCAAGGCCAGCGGCGCAACGCTGGTGCGGGTGCCGTGTTCCGCCGACTCGGGCTTTCGCCTCGACCCGGCACTGCTGGCTGCCGCCATTACGCCTCGCACCCGGGCGATCTTCTTCTCCAACCCCAACAATCCCACCGGCGTTGTCCTCAACCCTCAGGAATTGCAGGTGATCGCCGACCTGGCGATCGAGCATGAACTGTGGGTAGTGGTGGACGAGGTCTACGAAAGCCTGGTGTTCGATGGCGAATACCATAGCCTGGCCGCGTTGCCGGGCATGGCCGATCGCTGCATCGTGATCGGCAGCCTGTCCAAGTCCCATGCCATGACCGGCTGGCGCATCGGCTGGATCGTCGCCGCGCCTGCGATGGTGGCCCACGCGGAAACCCTGGTATTGAGCATGCTCTACGGCTTGCCGGGGTTCGTGATGGAAGCCGCGACCGCCGCCGTGCTGGCCCACGATGAAGTCACCCAGGGCATGCGCGAAACCTACCGCCGCCGCCGCGACCTGGTGGTAGCAGGCCTCGGCGGTTGCCCGGGCATTCACGTGCGGGCCCCGCAGGCAGGCATGTTCGTGTTGGTGGATGTGCGGGATACCGGCCTCGGCTCCCTGGATTTCGCCTGGCGGCTGTTCCGCGAAGCCGGGGTTTCCGTGCTGGATGCCGCGGCCTTCGGCGAACCGGCCCAGGGGTTTGTGCGGCTGTCGTTTACCCTGGGTGAAGCGCGACTGGCCGAAGCCTGTGAACGTATCAGCCGCTTCGTCGCCAAGCTCGCCGGAGAACCGCGAATCGAGCCTGCGGCGAAAATCATCAGCGTACAGCCGGTGGCTGCGAAGAAGATGATCGAGGTGCTCGACCTGCATAAACGCTTTGGCAATATCGAGGTGCTCAAGGGCATCTCCCTGACCGCCCACGAAGGCGAGGTGATCTCGCTGATCGGCGCCAGCGGCTCGGGCAAAAGTACCTTGCTGCGCTGCATCAACATGCTCGAAGTGCCGGACCAGGGCAGCATCCACGTCGACGGTGAAAGCATCAAGCTCAACTACGGCCGGCCCGGCGCACCGCTGGTGGCCGACGCCAGGCAACTGGTGCGGATTCGCTCGACACTCGGCATGGTGTTCCAGAACTTCAACTTGTGGCCCCATCGCACTGTGCTGGAGAACCTGATCGAAGCGCCGATCCAGGTGCTGCGCGAAAGCCGGGCCGAAGCCATCGAGCGCGCCGAAGCCTTGCTCGACCGGGTTGGCCTGGCCGCCAAGCGCAATGAATACCCGGCGTTCCTCTCCGGCGGCCAGCAGCAGCGGGTGGCCATCGCCCGAGCCCTGGCCATGCGCCCCAAAGTCATGCTGTTCGACGAACCCACCTCGGCCCTCGACCCGGAGCTGGTGGGCGAAGTCCTGCGGGTGATTCGCTCCCTGGCCGAAGAAGGCCGCACCATGATCCTGGTGACCCATGAAATGGCGTTCGCCCGGGATGTGTCATCCAAAGTCGCGTTTTTGCATCAAGGCCTGATCGAGGAAACCGGCTCGCCGGACTCGGTGTTTATCGACCCACGCAGTGAACGTTGCCGGCAGTTCGTCAACGCGCATCAAACTCGCTAACTCCAAAAAAAGACGGGGCAAGATCATGAAATCCAAACGATTGGCAAAGTGGTTGAGCAGTGCTGTGTTGATGCTGGCGGCAGGTACTGCGTTGGCGGCGGAGAAACCCATTGTGTTCGCGGTGGCGGCAGAACCCTACCCACCGTTCACGGTAAAGGGCGGCAATGGTGAGTGGACGGGCTTTGAAGTCGACCTGATCCATAAGCTCTGCGGCTTGATGAAGGCTGAGTGCCAGATCAAGGAAGTGGCCTGGGACGGGATTATTCCGTCGCTGCTGGCGAAGAAAATCGACGTGATTTTCTCCTCGATGTCGGTCACCGAAGAGCGCGAAAAACAGATCGCGTTCAGCCGCGCCTACTACGATTCGCTGCTGGGCATTGCCGGCCCCAAGGGCACCACGGTCGAAGTCTCGCCGGCAGGGCTGAAGGGCAAGATCATCGGCGTGCAGATCTCCACGGTCAGCGCCAACTACCTGAAGAAGTACTACGAGAACATTGCTGACCTGAAGTACTACGATACCCAGGAATCGGCCAACGCCGACCTGATTGCCGGGCGCACCGACCTGATGATGGCCGACGGCGTCGCCATCGCCATGATGGTCAAGACCCCTGAGGCCCAGGGCCTGGCCGAAATCGCCGAAGTGCCTTACGACCCGATCATCGGCCGCGGCGTGGGGGCCGGTCTGCGCAAGGAAGACACCGAACTCAAGGCCCGGCTCGACAAGGCCATCGGTGAGTTGCTGGTGAGCAAGGACTACGCCGACCTGTCCCAGAGCGTGTTTGGGGTATCGGTCAGCCCGTGCAAACGCGCCGACACGCCTGCCTATGTGAGCAAAGTCTGCGACAGCCCCTACACAAACTAACCCTTTAGAGAGGGCGTTTTTGTGGTGAGGGAGCTTGCTGTGGCGAGGGAGCTTGCTCCCGCTGGGGTGCGAAGCGCCCCCAAACAATGGGCCTGCTACGCAGTCCAGCGGGAGCAAGCTCCCTCGCCACAGGGTCACCGCGTGTCATCGAAATAGGGAGCCGCGATGTTCGATCTACTCAACTTCAGCGAACAAGGCTGGGGCAACGCATTGCTCAAGGGGTTATGGATGACCCTGCAGATCTCCGCCGGCTCGTTTGCGGTGGGGCTGCTGATCGGCCTGGTGGTGGCCTGCGCCAAGCTCAGTGCACCGCGCCCGATAGCCATGCTGATGCGCGGCTACACCACGGTGTTTCGCGCGGTGCCCGAGTTGCTGCTGATCCTGCTGCTGTATTACGCAGGCTCGATGGGCCTCAACGCATTGATGCTGTGGCTGGGGTTTGCGCAGTTCAACATCAGCGGCCCGCTGGTAGCGGTCCTGGTACTGGGGCTGGTGCAAGGCGCGTACGCCTCGGAGATTTTCCGCGCGGCGATCCTCGCGATTCCCCATGGCCAGATCGAAGCGGCGCGGGCGTTTGGCTTGAGCGGCTTTGGCCTGTTCCGTCGGGTGACCCTGCCGATCATGGCGCCATACGCCCTGGCGGGGATGTCCAACCTGTGGATCAATCTGATCAAGGACAGCGCGCTGATCAGTGTAGTGGGCACCAACGAACTGCTGTACACCGCCAAACAGGCGGCGGGCTCGACCCGGCATTACCTGTTGTTCTACCTCACGGCCGCCGCCTTGTATTACCTGGTGACACTGGCCTCCAACTACCTGTCCGGGCGCCTGGAGCGACGTATTCGTCGCTGGATGCCGGTTGTCGAGTGAGCCGCACATGCCTGAGTGGATAAGTTATTACGCAGGACTGATCGCCAAGGGCTTGCAGACGACGCTGTCGCTGCTGGTGATCTCGGCAGTGCTCGGCTTCGCCCTGGCGGTGCTGGTAGCGCTGGCGCGGCTGTCCCGGCGCAAGTGGCTGGCCCGTTGCGCACTGGGCTACACCAGTGTGCTGCGGGGCACGCCGTTGCTGATCCAGATCTACATCTTCTATTACGGCCTGGGCAGCCTGTTTGCCCAGTTCCCGATGATTCGCGGGAGTTTCCTCTGGCCGTTCCTGCGGGACGGTTACTGGTACATCGTGTTCGCCCTGGTGTTGTCGGTGGGCGCGTACGTCGGTGAAGTGATTCGCGGCGGGCTGCTGGCCGTGCCCAAGGGTGAAATGGAAGCCGCCTCGGCGTTCGGCATGACGCCACGCCAGGCACTGTTGCGGGTGCGCCTGCCACGGGCCATGCGCCTGCTGCTGCCGACCCTGGCGGGGGAGACGGTGATGCTGCTCAAGTCCACGGCGCTGGCCTCGACCATTGCGGTAGTCGACCTGCTTGGCGCCGCCAACGTGGTACGCGCCCAGACCTTGCAGATCTACCAGCCGCTGCTGCTGGTGGCCGGGGTCTACCTGTGCCTGACCTTTTTGATTGAAGCCCTGTACGCCATTGCCGAGCGACGCGGCACACCGTTGCGCAGGTCTGCCGGATGAAAACCGATCGCTCGTTGCAAGGGATTGCCCTGTGCTCGCTGGCCTATGCGTTCCTGGCGCTGCAGGACGCCGGGATCAAATGGCTGGTGGCCGACTATTCAGTGTTCACCATCCTGTTCTGGCGCAGCCTGGTGGTGGTCGCCGCGTGCGTGATCGCCGGGCGAATGGGTTTGCTCAAGCGTGCCTGGCACTCGGTCAGCCGCAAGCTGTTGATCATCCGCGGCCTGCTGTCGCTGCTGGCCTGGCTGCTGTACTACACCGCCGCCAGAGACCTGACCCTGGCGGAAATGACCACGCTGTATTTTTCCGCACCGATCATGGTCACGTTGCTCGCGGCATTGATCCTCAAGGAGCGCGCCAGTCGCGGCCAGTGGATTTCGCTGATCATCGGCTTTGTCGGCGTGGTGATCGCTTGTCGCCCCAGCAACATGCTCGATCCGTTGCCAATCGCCCTGACATTGGCGGCAGCACTGTGCTGGGCGTTTACCTATATCCAGTTGCGCCAGGTGGACGACAACACCTCGGTGCTGGAGCAGATGCTGATCACCAATGTGGTGTTTGTGATCTGCATGGCGCTGACGCTGCCCTGGACCCACACGCCATCGCCGACCCCGGCATGGCTGGGCATGCTCGGCGCGGGGCTGGTGGGCGGGATTGGCCAGTTCCTGCTGTTTGCGAGCTTCCGCCGGGCCACGGCGACGCTGCTGGCGCCGTTTGAATACACCGGTTTGATCTGGGCGTTCCTGCTGTCGAGCCTGGTCTGGGGCACGGTGATGGACGTGTCGCTGATTTTCGGCGCCGTGCTGATCGCCATCAGCGGCACCCTGGCCATGCTCAGCGCCCGGCACCCGGTGTCACAGGATGTGGTCGGCGCCGAATGCTCCGTGACGCAGCCCCTGTATCCAGCAACGGCAGATGTGCAGCCCGTTGGCGGGGCTGAAGGTGCCGGGGTTGAGGCACCACTCGAGCCAGAGTCCGTCGAGCATCGCCGATAAGCCGATGGCGGCCAGGCGCGTGTCGTGGATCACGAAGCCTTCGCTCTCGGCCAGGTCGTCGAGCAACTGGCGGATCAGTTCGAGGTAGGCGCGGTAGCTTTTTTCATGGGAGTCATTCACGTGGTTCGAGTGGCGGATCAGGCTCCAGAACACCACCCAGACGCCCAACAGTTTCGGGTCCATGACCCGCGAGGAAAACGAGCCGGCGAGGAATGCATCGAGCCGCGCGGCAGGGCCCACGGCCTGGTCGACTTCCTGCCACAGGGCGGTGGTCAGTTCGCTGGCGAGTTTGTGGTAGGTCTCGGCGATCAGTGCATCGATGCTGCCGAAATGGTGATTGAGCAACCCCACCGAAACCCCGGCTTCAGCGGCGATGCGCCGCACGGAAATGCCGGCATGCCCGTCACGGGCGAGGCTGGTGAGGGTGGCGGCAATCAACAGGTCGCGACGGTCTTCGGCCACAGGCACACCCTCGGTGAAGATACATGGTTGAACGTGTGTTCAATATATACCTGCAGAACCAACAAGAGGAGGGCAACGGCATGGCAAAAGACCTTTCGTGGCAAGTCCCCGGGGATTCCGGGAACACCCTGCACATTGGCGCCTGGCGCTTCGAGGGTGACGGCGACGGCCCTCGGGTGCACCTGCAGGCCGGTGTGCATGCCGATGAAATCGCCGGGATGCTGGTGTTGCATCAACTGCTGCCGCGTTTGCAGGCCTGCCAGGATCAGGGCCGGCTCAAGGGCACGGTGACGGTGGTGCCCCAGGCCAACCCGTTTGGCATTGGCCAGTTTCGCCAGGGGCGGTTGTTGGGGCGGTTTCACGAAGCCACCGGGCAGAATTTCAACCGGGCGTTTGATCATTCATTGGCCATGGAGCGGCCGGCCAGCAACCTGGCGCAATGGCAGAAAAGCCTGGTGCAACTGGCCGCCGATGCTGACCTGGTGCTGGACCTGCACACCGATGATGAAGCCCTGCCATATCTCTACATCCACCGCAGCTTTTGGCCAGAGGGCCAGGTATTGGCGGCGGCGTTGCAGGTGGATGTGGTGATTGTCTGGGACGAGGGCGGTGATGGGTCGTTTGAGGAGACCATCATTGATCACGGGAAGCCGCGGTTGGCGGCGACGATTGAATTGCGTGGGCAGGCGGATGTGAGTGATGCCCTGGCCGGGCAGGATGGTGATGGGATCTGGGCTTGGCTCTGCGCCAGCGGGGTGATTGATGAGGCGCCGGTGATTGCGCAATGGCACGGGCAACTGGTGGATATGGGCTGTATGGAGACCATCCTGGCGCCGTGTGCCGGGGTGTTGGTGTTTGAAAAAGGTTTGGGTGAACAGGTGGAAGAGGGTGAGCGGTTTGCGCGGATTATTCGGCGGCCTGGGGATCCGGCTTCTGAGGTTGTGCTGCATGCGGCGCAAACCGGGCGGATGGTGACGGGGCATCGGGAGCGGCTGGTTTCACAGGGTTCGGTGGTGGCCAAGTTTACCGGGACGCGGTTGTCTGAGGGGTACAGCGGGGGGGTGTTGGATCCTTAGGCGGGAGTACATATCCGTTTCTTCGGTTATGGCTGGTATTGGTTCCGC
>NZ_JACARS010000275.1:0-339 GCF_013386485.1 Pseudomonas sp. P7758
GCGCATGCGCGGCGGTAAACCTTTCGTCTTCAGCAATCAGAAAACCGGCGTCGGCCTGGAAGAAATCGTCGCCTTCATCGAACGCCAGGGCTTGCTGACCGCAGCCTGATCAACCCCCACAAGGAGCCTGTCCATGCGCCTCAATACACTTCTCGCTGCCGCAGCCTTGCTGCTCACTCCCGCCCTAGCCTTCGCCCACCCCGGCCATGGCGACGACGGCCTGGTGGCCGGTATCAGCCACCCGCTGGGCGGCATCGACCGCTTGCTGGCAATGGTCGCCGTGGGCATGTGGGCCGCTCAGCAAAAAGGCTCGGCGCGCTGGGCGCTGCCGTGCACGTT
>NZ_JACARS010000276.1:0-507 GCF_013386485.1 Pseudomonas sp. P7758
CCCAGCAGTTGCAGGCGCTGGAGCAGACCAGCGGCGACCAGATCGTGGTGGTCACCGTGCCCGACCTGCAAGGCGTGCCCATTGAAGACTTCGGTTATCAACTGGGCCGCGCCTGGGGCATCGGCCAGAAGGGCAAGGACAACGGCGCCCTGCTGATCGTCGCCCGGGATGAGCACAAGATTCGCATCGAAGTGGGTTATGGCCTGGAAGGCGTACTCACGGATGCGCAATCCTGGGTGATCATCAACCAGGTGATCGCCCCGGCGTTCAAGGCGGGCAACTACAGCAAGGGCATCAGTGACGGAGTGGCGGCGATGCTGCAGGTGGTGGGCGGCGATCCGCTGGCCGTGCCGGCGCATGTGTCCGAGGCCAACTTCGCCAAGCAAAACCCGGGCATTTCCATTGGCCTGTTCATCCTGTTGCTGGCAGTGTTGTGGCTGTGCAATCGCATGGGCCTGCCCGTTGGCGCTATCCTGCTGGCGATTCTCAGCAGCAGCGGTCGTGGCG
>NZ_JACARS010000277.1:0-344 GCF_013386485.1 Pseudomonas sp. P7758
GCTTGAAGCGGCGCAACTGAACCTCAAGCGCACCCAGGTGGTGGCGGCGGTCGACGGCTACGTGACCAACCTCAACGTGCACCGCGGCGACTATGCACGCATCGGCGAGGCGAAGATGGCGGTGGTGGATATGAACTCGTTCTGGGTGTACGGCTTCTTTGAAGAAACCAAGCTGCCCCACGTCAAAGTCGGGGACAAGGCCGACATGCAGTTGATGAGCGGCGAAACCCTCAAGGGGCACGTGGAAAGCATTTCGCGCGGCATCTACGACCGGGACAACCCGGAGAGCCGCGAGTTGATCGCCGATGTGAACCCGACGTTCAACTGGGTGCGCCTGGCCCAGC
>NZ_JACARS010000278.1:0-722 GCF_013386485.1 Pseudomonas sp. P7758
TGGCGCCCCAGCCAGTCAGGGTCGGGCGTCAGGTAGAAGAAGGCCGCCGGCTCCATCAGCGGGCCGACCGACACCGGCAGCACCGGGCGCGGCAGGCCGGCCTTGGTACATTCGGTATCAACCACCGCCAATTCGGTGAGGGATGGAGATTGCAGGACGTAAAACACCGGACGACTGCGGTCGAGGTTCAAGGTAAGGGACGACTGGTTGATCGTCTCTGAGCGAACCCAGAGGTACAACAGCCGGCGCAAGGTGCCAAATACCAGACGGCGAAAGGGAGAGCGGGTCATACGGCTTCTGCTTTGAGTGGGGAAAAAAACCGGGCAGGTGCTCGGGGCGCTAGTGTGCAGTATTAGCCGAAAATCGGCAAAAAAGCGGCGAAGTAATCTTGAGTTGAAGCTTTTTGAGCCTGTCTTATACTCGGCAGTTCAACTGCGACGACTCAACAATAAACGTACTTATAAAAAGCATGTGGGAGCAAAACAGATGGCAACGCGCGAAACCGGCAATGTGAAGTGGTTCAACGACGCCAAGGGCTATGGCTTTATCCAGCGGGAAGATGGCAAGGATGTGTTTGTGCACTACCGCGCCATTCGCGGTGAAGGGCATCGTTCATTGGCCGAAGGCCAGCAGGTGGAATACGCCGTGGTGACGGGAGAGAAGGGCTTGCAGGCTGAGGATGTGGTGGGCCTGTAACCTTGGCGTGATCGTTCCCACGCTCT
>NZ_JACARS010000279.1:0-342 GCF_013386485.1 Pseudomonas sp. P7758
CGTCGGGGCCGAGGATCACCGGCATGTCCCCGGTAAAATCCACCGCGCCAATCGCATACGGATTGTCGTGAATATTCGACGGATGCAACCCCGCCTCACCGCCATCCGTACGCGCCCACAGAGGCTTCGGCCCGATCAACCTCACACCCGTGCGGCTGGAGTTGAAATGCACTTCCCACTGGGTGGCAAAGAACGTCTCGATGTACTCGGGCTTGAAGTATTCCGGCGCGCCGTGGGGGCCGTAGATCACTCGCAGTGTTCGCACCTCGCCAAGCGGTTCAGGCACTAGCGTATTGCCGCAACTGACATCCTCCAACGGCAGTAAGTGCAACACATCACCCG
>NZ_JACARS010000280.1:0-342 GCF_013386485.1 Pseudomonas sp. P7758
CACATTGGATTTTCTCTGTATTTGGAATTGTGTCTCTTTTTGGAGACTAGGCGATGCCCAGGGCAACCATTTTCTTATACAAGGTCGACCGACCCAGCCCCAGCCGCTTCGCCGCCTCCACCACATTCCCCTCACAGTGCTTCAACGCCGCCCCAATCACCTGCCGATCAAACCGCTCCCGGGCCGCGCTGAAACTCTCGCCCTCAACGGTCTCTACCGAACTCTGCTCAACCGGGCTGAATGTACCAATTGCTGCGCGAATTTCACTGGCATCCAGCACCAGGTCATCACTCAACAGTGCCGCCCGCTCCAGCACATTGCGCAGCTCGCGGATATTCCCCG
>NZ_JACARS010000281.1:0-307 GCF_013386485.1 Pseudomonas sp. P7758
TCGCGGATATTCCCCGGCCACGCATGCTGCGCCAATAACGCCAAGGCCTCGCGGTCCAGCTCATGCTGGCTGCGCAACTCCTCCAGAATCGCCTCGCTCAACGCCGGCAAATCATCCAGCCGCGCGCGCAACGGCGGCACCTGGATCGGCAGCACATTCAGCCGGTAATACAGGTCCGCCCGAAACTCCCCGCGCTTGATTGCCGCTTCCAGGTCCATGGACGTGGCCGCAATCACCCGCACATCGCTGTGGATCATCTCGTTGGAGCCCACCGGCTCGAACTCTTTCTCCTGCAACACCCGCAGCA
>NZ_JACARS010000282.1:0-300 GCF_013386485.1 Pseudomonas sp. P7758
CGTCGGCCCCGGCGGCAAACCCCACCAATTGTTCGGCGTTCTCGTCCAGGGCCGTCATCATCAGGATCAGCCCAGGGTAGTGGTCGCGAATCTGTCGGCACAGGGTAAAACCGTCGATGCCCGGCAGCATCACATCGAGGATCAACAGTGCCGGTTGTTCATCCTGGATACGCTGGGCGGCGTGGTCGCCACGGTGTTCCACTGCGACGGTAAAGCCTTCGGCGCGCAGGAACTCGGCCGTCAGTGCCGCCAGGGGCAGGTCGTCTTCGATCAGCAACAGGGTATCGGACATGGCTCAGC
>NZ_JACARS010000283.1:0-321 GCF_013386485.1 Pseudomonas sp. P7758
CGGGGGTGAACTGGATGCGATGGAACTGTGCCTCGATCCCTTCGGCAAGCTCCTTGATGGCCTTGGTCTTGGCCAGCCCGGGAGCGCCTTCAACCAGCATATGGCCATCGGCGAGCAGGGCAATGAGCAAGCGCTCGATGAGTTTTTCCTGGCCGAGAATCTGCGTTGAAAGAAAGGTTCGCAGCGCAAGCAGCGCTTCACGATGTTCCATCGATGACGGTTCCTGGAGAGGTGAGACTGGGCATTGCGAAAAATGCCAGGCCTGGGGGCGTTACTTTAATGCATCGGAGGGGGGGAGACTAACGGCGCGGGGGGTATTTT
>NZ_JACARS010000032.1:0-29496 GCF_013386485.1 Pseudomonas sp. P7758
CGGTGGGTCAGTCACGTATGCATTGACTGACACTCCGCTTTCGCGAGCAAGCCCGCTCCCACATTTGACCTGCGTCGCAGCGAATTCAGCCTACGACTTGAGCCGCAAACACCTCGCGAAACCGCTGCATCTCATCAGCATTGCCCACGGTGACCCGCACCCACTGCGGCCAGTTTTTCCACACGCGCCCAATCTTCACGCCCTGCTCGCCCAGCCGCTCGATGACCTGTTCCGCCGGACGGCGCACATCAATCATGAAACAGTTGCTGTGAGACGCCGTGCAGGTGAATCCGCGGTTTTTTAGCCAGGCCACCGTCTCATCCCGCAACCGGGTATTGAGCGCCTTGCGCGCCGGCACCAGTTGCGCATCCGCAAGGCTGGCGCGGGCGGCCAGCAGGCTGGCGGCCGCCGGCACGTTGTCCCCGCCAAACACCGCCAGTTGTTCCAGCAGCTGCGGATGACCGATCGCAAGCCCCAGGCGTGCGCCAGCCAGGCCGTAGATTTTCGAGAACGTGCGCAGCACCAGCAAGTCGTCATGGTCCTTGACCCACGCCACACAACTGGGTGCGTCACTGAAGTCGATGTAGGCCTCGTCCACCAGCAAAATGCTGCCCTGGGGTTTGCGCGCCAGTGCCTGTTCGATGGCCTTGGCGGGTGTGAGGGTGCCGGTGGGATTGTTCGGGTTGCAGAGGTAGATCAGGCCGGGCTGGCGGTCAACGGTGAGCATGGCGGGAAGGTCATGGGCGTGATCGGCGGTGAGGTCCACTTCACGCACCCTGGCCTTGCACGACTCGGCTGCCTGGCGCGGAACTTCGTAGGAAGGCGTGGCCATCACCAGGCTGCGGGTTTCGCTGGTAAACGCCAGCACCGCGTAGCGCAACGCAGCCATGGAGCCGGCGAACACCGCCACCTGTTCCTCCAGAATGCCCTGCTGTTTGGCAAACTGTTCGACCAGCGCGTACATGTCCGGGTACGGGTAGCGCCCCGAAACGGCAATACCGCGCTGCATGGCCTGCCGCGCAGCCGGCGAGGGCCCGTAGGGGCTTTCGTTGTAGTTGAGCAGCACCTCGGGCGCCGCCGCGGCGGGGCTTGCCTCAGCCCAGTCCAGGCGACCCAGCAACGGCAAGGCCGCGCCCAGTGCGATCAGGGAACGACGACTCACGTTGACCATGAAGACCTCTCCTTGTCGGCTCGCAGCTTCAGGTGCGGGATTCGCCCCCGTTCCTGCAATTGGGTATGACGAGGAAAACAGCCGGTGATTTACCCAACCAACAAAAAGCCCCGCACTTCATACCGAAGGCGGGGCTTTTGCGTTTCCGGCTAGTTGGAATGAAAACGCCGGTTCAACGCGATCCGCTTGGCCTCCACTGCCCGCAGGTGTTGGTGGTGACGGCGCCACAGCAACAGCACGATGATCAGCACCAGCACCACCAGGCCACCGCCCCACAGCAGGTACGGCATGGCCGTGATCAACAACGGCGCATCCCCACCGCGACGCAGGCTGGTGACTTCTTCGGAACTGACGCTCAGCGCCGGGTTGCCGAAGGTGTGCAGGCTGTAGTTGGCGATGGCGGCGATTTGCGCGTCGTTCAGGTCACCGCCCAGGGCCGGCATGCTCACGGCGCCGTCGGCACCTTTGCGGTCGATGCCCGCGATGATCGCCATCACCAGGTTGTTGGCCTGGTTGCCGTTGAGCGCGGTGTTGAGGCTCAGGGACGGGTAGAACTTGTCAGCCGAGCCCTGGCCATCGCGGCCGTGGCAGCTGGAGCAGGCCGAGTTGTAGAGGCGTGCGCCATCCAGTCCGGTGGCGTCGGCCAGTGAGGCTTGATCGCCCTGGCCGGTTTCCAGGGTGCTCATGTCCACCGGCTTGACGTCACGCACCACCCGCTCGGTTTGCCCGGGATCGCGGATCGGCGGCACGTTGTGCAGGTAGGCGGCCATGGCATGCAGGTCGCTGTCGCTGAGGTAGCGGAAGCTGTTTTCCACGGCTTCGGCCATGCCGCCCGCGGCTTGGGCCTTGTCGGCGAGGTGACCGTTTTTCAGGAAGTTGACCAGGTCGTCCTCGCTCCAGTCGCCGAGGCCACTGACCTTGTCGGAGGTGATGTTGGGCGCAACCCAGCCCCCCAGTTTGGCGCCGGCCAGGTACTGGCTGTTGTCCTCGGCCATCAAGGCATTACGTGGGGTGTGGCAGGCGCCGCAGTGGGCGAGGTTGTCCACCAGGTACTGGCCACGGCTGGTCTGTTCGGTGGCGCCAGGCTTGGGCACGAAACCCTGGCTGTCGAGGAACACCAGGTTCCAGCCGAACATCAGTTGGCGGATGTTGAACGGGAACGCCAGGTGCGTTTCCGGCACCGGCTGGTCCACGGCTTTGACGCCCTGTTGCAGGTACACGTACAAGGCGTGGATGTCGTCATCGCTCATGCCCTGGTAAGAGGTGTAGGGCATCGCCGGGTACAGGTGCTGGCCCTTGGCGTTAATGCCTTTGCGCAAGGCGTCCGCCAGTTGTTGCTCGGTGTAGTCGCCGATGCCGTAGGCCTTGGACGGGGTGATGTTGCTGGAGATGATCTTGCCCATGGGCGAGTCGATCACATACCCGCCGGCCAGCGGCGCGCCGCCATTCTCGGCGGTACGGTGGCAGGCTTCGCAATCGCCGGCACGGGCGACATAGGCGCCCTTCTCGATCAGCGCGGCGGTGTCTTCAGCGGCAAACACCGGCAACGCGGTGAGCAGCAAGGCCAGCAATGGAAATTTAAGCAATCCCATGACCTAGACCTCCCGCGCAATGATGTCGGCCATACGGATACTCAGCGCCACGCCGGCCAGGGTCGGGTTGATGGTGCCGGAGGCCGGTATCACCCCGGTGGTGGCGAGAAACAGGTTGGCGTGGTCGTGGGTGCGGCACTCGTGGTTGACCACCGAATCCTTGGGGTTGGCGCCCATGATCACGGTGCCCATCAGGTGGTCGCGGTTCTGGTAGCCGGTGTTGTCTTCCACCACCGTGCCGCCCATCAGCTGCACGAAGTGCGCATAGTCTTCAGTGACGCCGGCCTTGGCCGCCTTCACGTAGTCGCCCACCTCGTAGTTGACCACCAGCATCGGAATGCCCAGGGCGTCCTTGCGGGTGCGGCTCGGGCGCACGGTGTTGGTCTGCAATGGCAGGGTTTCATACACGGTAGAGACGTCGACCCAACGCGCCGCCTCGTGGCGGATGCGTTCGTCCAGCTCCTTGCCGTACACGCCCTGGGCGATCAGCCGCTTGGCCACGGCAATGTTCGGCACGTTGTTGGAGATCGAGTGTTTGACCGAGGCCCGCTCCTTGCGGAACTCGCCGTCGCGGCGGTTGAAAATCCCGCCCTGCTGCACCGCGCCGCGTCCCGGCCACAACGGCTCGTCGGCGATAAATTGCAGGCCCTGGCCGGTGTGGTCCATCAGGTTACGACCGACCTGGTCGGAGGAGTTGGCCACCTCGGAAATCAGCAGCAGCTTGGGGGTTTCCAGGCCGTGGGCGGCAACGATGAAGTACTTGGCAGTGAGCCGCACATCAGCGCCGGTGGAGCTGCGGTAATGGATGGCGACGATCTTGTCGTCCGCGCCTTTTTCCAGCTTGTAGGCGGTGGCGTCGGTGATCAGCTTGGCGCCGGCCTGTTCCGCATGGCGGGCGTGCACGTCGCCGCTGTACATCGCGCCAATGGGGCAGACCGGCATGCAGTTGTTGTTGCCGCTGCACGCCGGGCGCCCGTCGTAGGGTTCAGTGGCACGGCCATTGGGCTCATGGATAAAGTGATACCCCGCCGGTGCCATGCGTTCGCGCAGGCGCTGGAACAGGTAGGTATCACCTTCCGGCGCCATCGGGTACGGGCTTGAGCGTGGCGGGAAAGCGCCGCCGCCCTGCCCGCTCTGGTCCTGGGTGTCACTGCCGCATACGCCCAGGGCAATTTCCGCACGCACGTAATAGGGTTCCAGCTCGCTGTATTCCAGCGGCCAGTCGCGACCTACGCCGTAGAGCGTCTTGAGTTTCATATCGTTGGGCAAGTAACGCCAGCACGCTGCCGCCCAGTGCCAGGTGGTACCGCCCACCAGTTTCAACATGCCGGGGCGGAACTCGAAAGAACCGGTGTTCTCGATGTATTGCTCATCGTAAGAATGATGGGCCCACGGTTCATTCGGATAGGGTGAGTTGTAATTGCCCTTGTTCGACGAATTACGGAAGTTCTCGACTATCTTCCAGCGGGGAATATGTTCACCGGCTTCCAGAATAATCACTGACTTGCCGTGCCTGGCCAATTCAAATGCTGCGTTACTGCCTAATGCGCCGGAGCCAACCACAATGACATCGGCGTCAAAATCCTGATTCATAAAAGTGCCTTGTCTTAGTCGTTGGCCAGCGTGGCCGGAGGATTGACCCAGTAATTGGTTTTTCCCCGGGAGTACGTCGGGATCACCGTGGCGTCCGCGGTCGGCGCATAGGCCAGGGCGCCGGTGAAGGTGACCAGGCGCGTGCCGTCGGTGGCGCGCAGGGACACCGGCGTGCCGGTGTAGCCCAGGTACCAGGCGGAGACGATTTTTTGCGTCGTATCCTTGATCACCGGGTCGGCGTAGAACGGGCTGCCGGATAACTGGCCGACGTTGCGCAGGTGATGCTGGCCAACCTTGCTCCACAAGGCTTTGATCTTCTCGGGGAATGCAGGGTCGTTCCGGGTGCACTGGGCCAGGATGCGCAAGGACAAGGCGGCATCCAGGTTCGAGCGTTCGAGGAGGAACATCGACAGTTGGCGGAAGGATTCAATGTCGTCGCTGGCGGCGCTGCTGACTTCCTGCGCCAGCGCGGCACCTGCCCACAGCGGGGCAAACAGGCCAGCACCGGTCAAGGCTGCGCCTGAATACAGGAGTTTTCTTCGGGTTATCACGGGATATCTCCTCATGAGTCGAACAACTATCGGCGCACGGGCCTAGTTCGACTTCACTGCAAAAGGCTGAGTACTTCGTTCACGGAGGTTGAACGGACTTTAAGAGCCCTTTTTATAACTGCCAGGAGAACGCCAAGCTGTCGTGCAGCTTGTTAATGATGAGAATGAGCAACAACGCGACCGTCTATAACAGCCGCTTAAACACCGTACAGCAATTTATCCTGCAATAACATGAAACATCCATTTGGATGTTTGCTCAGTTGTGCAGGTAATCCGCGAGGGGATACTTCGCGCACAAGGCTTGAGCCTGCAAGCGCAGGGATTCCTGTGCATTCGGATCCAGGGTGAACTTGTGCTCGTTGAGGGGCGTGACCGCATCGAGTACCCGGCACACCAGTTCGACGACCTGCCGACATCCATCGGCGTCGAGCTGGCGTTGCGCCAGGGAGCCGGTGCCGATACACAACCCGCCAGCGACGAATGATGGTCGCGTCTCTCCCGGTGCGCGATGCTTGTCCACGATGATGCCGCACTGCTCCAGCGCCGCCTGGGCGATGGCGCCGGTGATGCCGCCACGCAAGCGAATCAGCACCGAGTGGTTTTCACTGCGCCCGCCCACCACCTCGTAGTCACAGGCCTGGAACGCGCTGGCCAGTTCGTCGGCCGTGGTGCGAATACGCGCCATCCAGGCGTCGAAATCCGCGGACATGGCGTAGCCGAACGCCGCCGCCTTTGCCGCGATCATGTTGAAGGCCGGTGCGCCCTGCATTCGTGGGAACACGGCTTGATCGAGGAGCCGGCTGAAGCTGGTCTTAAGGCCCGGCACCTTGGTTTCGGCGTCGCGACCGGAAAGGATCAGGCCGCCACGCGGGCCGCCCAGTTGTTTATGGGTGCACAGCGTAGTGACGTGGGCTGCGTCGATCGGGCTCGGATGGCGCCCGGTGGCGACCAGGCCGGCGATGGTCGAAATGTCCGCCAGCAGGATCGACCCGGCTTCGTCGGCAATCCCACGCAAGCGCGCGAAATCAATGGTGTGCGAGTAGGCCGTCGCCCCGCAGATGATCACGCGCGGGCGATGGGCCAGCGCCAGTGTGCGCACCTGGTCGTAGTCGATAACACCCTTGGAGGTAGTGCCGTACCGGAGCGCCTTGTAGTTCGCGCCGGTGAACGCGACGGGGCTGGCGTGGCTCAGATGCCCGCCATGATCGGGAGCCATGCCGAGCACGGTGTCTCCCGGCTCCAGCAAGGCCGCCAGTACCTGATAGTTGGCAGTCGAACCCGAGTGTGATTGCACGCCGGCGTATTGCGCACCGAACAGCTCACGCGCTCGGCGCACAGCCAGGGCTTCGACCCGGTCGGCATTCTCGCAGCCGGCGTGATGACGCCAGCCGGGCGTGCCCTCGGCGGTCACGTTGACCAGCAGCGAGGCGGACGCCGCCAGGATATTCGGCCTCACTGCGCAGGACGAAGCGGCCAGCGACAGCGTCTGGTGTTGGCGCGTGACTTCCGCATCCAGCAACCCTGCCAGCTCCGCGTCTTCTGCCCGTAGATCCGCCAGCCCTCGTTGCAGCAGGTCGGCCTGGTGGGTAAGTGGTTGCGTGTCGACTGCCATTGTCCTGTGTTCCTTCCCTGAAAATCCCGTGCGCCTTTCCGTTGGGCGCAGGGCAATTAAGCAGAAAAATGAACATTTTCCAAATTAAATGATTCTTTTTGGCCGCACACAGGGGGACAAGACGCGGTTTTTCCTGGCTGGATGATGGCCAATCGCCAAAAAACTGATCACGGTCTTTATTCTTGTGGCAGGCGCATGCAACACTTCGCGCCGCGGCGAAGCACGCACCCCAGCGCAACATGGACGCTCTGTGTAGAACATAAGGAAGTGGTGGGCATTTGATTCACAGAAAAGAACGCACCGAGTATTTGAAGAGCAATATCAAATACCTGATCAAGAGCCGCGGAGAGACGCAGCTGTCGTTGTGCAATGCGGCCGGCCTGACCAGAACCACGATCTACAACATTCTGGAAGGCAAGGTCGTCAACGTACAGCAGTCCACCATCCGCAAGATCTCGGATTTCTTCGGCGTTTCCTATGAAGAAATCGAGACCCTCGACTTCGAAGAAAAAGAGATCATCGACAGCAGTATCTCCCCCCAGGGCAACATGAACCCTGCTGCCGTGCCGATCATCAAGCAAAGCCAGGTCATGGCGAGCATGGACAAGCGCATTGGCGAACTCGCCACGCTGTACCCGCTGACCTACTACTTCGGCACTTCCTACAACTTGATAGCCGTGCTGCTGGAACATGCGATTGCCGGCGTCAACGAGCCGGGCGATTTGTTGATCGTGCAGAAAGGGACGTCGAGCGACGACAAGGAAAAGTTGGTGTACGACAGGCTCAGCAAAAAACTATTTATCACGGATCAAGCGTGTGTCAGCTCGGATCGTATCTGTGTGGTGGGAGATATCATCGAGGAGCGCTTCAATGACAACGTATGAGCACGAAGTCGAAAACAGCAAATACAAGTTGCTGGGGTTCGAGAATGACAAGAGCCTGGCGGTGATCATGGTGATCGCCACGGGCAAGATCATTCGGATAAAGCTGAGCGAAGTGCTGAACAGCGAAATCATGGACAATTTAAATAAAATGGAAGTCAAGAACATGTACAAGAAGTTCTACTCACAGGGCGGAGCGCTGACCGCGTACGACCTCAACGACCGCAACGAGAACTCATGGATGATTTACATCATCCTGAACCTGCTGCTCTTTACGTTCTATATCTTCACCAGCATCGCCGCGACCAAACCTATCTACCTGGAGTCGCTGGGCATTATCGTCACGCCCGGCACGTTCCTTTACCCGCTGACGTTTCTGATCGTGGACTTGCTCAACGAACAATTCGGCCTGCGGCTGGCGAGACGGGCCATCCTGTTTGCGTTTGCCAGTAACGCGATGATCATCATCCTGCTCTACGGCTCGACCTTCCTCCCCGGCTTGCCAGGCTGGAAGCTCGACGGGCCTTACAACGACGTGATCATCCAGGTGTCGTCGGTGCTCATCGCCTCTTCGGTTTCGTTCCTGGTGTCGGAGAACATCAACTCGTACCTGCTGTGCAAGATCAAGGAGCTGACCAATTCCAGGTACCTGTTCCTGCGGATTTTCCTGAGTACGTTCTTCGCGGTGATCATCGACAGTTTCCTGTTCTGCTTCATCGCGTTCTACGGCGCCATGCAGACCAGCGACATCCTGAACATGATCTACGTGCAGATCGCGATCAAGGTTTGCTTTGCCTTCTTCAACATCCTGCCGGCCTATGGCGCCCGCTCGCTGTTCAAGCGCTACATCACGGGCGATACCCAGGCCCAACCACACGCCAGCTGATGATCGTTCCCACGCTCTGCGTGGGAATGCCGCGTTGGACGCTCCGCGTCCGCCTTTGTGACGCGGAGCGTCACGGGATGCGTTCCCACGCGGAGCGTGGGAACGATCGACATCACGCCAGTTTGCTTTTCAGGCTCTGCATGACGGCTGCCTTGTTTTCGAGGTAGTCGTTCAGGCCACGTGCGCGAAGGTTGCACGCGTCGCAGTTGCCACAACCCGTACCGATAATGCCGTTGTAGCAGGTCAGGGTCTGGTTGCGGATCAGGTCCAGCTGCTGGTGATCGTCCGCCAGGGCCCAGGTCTCGGCCTTGTTCAGCCACATCAACGGCGTTTCCAGGCGTACGTCGTATTCCATGCCCAGTTGCAGCGCTTTGTTCAGCGCCTTGACGAACTCGTCCCGGCAATCGGGATAGCCGGAGAAGTCGGTTTCACACACCCCGGTGATCACCGTTTCCGCCTTGACCTGGTAGGCGTAGATCGCCGCGAGGGTCAGAAACAGAATGTTCCTGCCTGGCACGAAGGTGCTCGGCAAACTCTCGCCCGAGCTGTTCACCGTGGGTACCGGAATGTTGTCGCGGGTCAGGCTGCTGATGGCCAGCTCGTTCAACAGCGACACGTCCATCACTTTGTGAACGGTGGCGCCCAGCTGTTTGGCGAGTTTCTGTGCGACTTCGATTTCCGCCACATGGCGCTGGCCATAATCGAAGGTAATGCAGTGCACCTCGTCATACAGCGCCAGTGCCTGGATCAGGCAGGTGGTCGAATCCTGCCCACCACTGAATACGATAACGGCTTTTTTACTCATCACGCTGCTTCCTGCATTTGTAAGATTTGGCATAGTTTAAAGGCCCCTCAATAAAAAACCCCGCGCTTCTTTCGAAGGCGGGGCTTTTTACTGCTCGATCACTCAGTGAGCGTACGTCAGCAGCAACTCTTTCGGCACCTGGAAATCCAGGGACATCATCACGCTCAAGGCGGTGATGGTGAAGATCGAGAAGACGAACAGCTTGCGTGCCCAGACGGTGTCATCCACCGCCTTGTAGCCGGTCCAGGCCATGTACAACCAGTACATGCCCATGGCGGCGGCAACGGCGAGGTAGCTCATGCCGGCGTAGCCACTGAAGGTCAACATCAAGGTCGCCACGAGGAAGGCCAGGATGTAGAGCAGGATGTGTTTCTTGGCGACCTTGATGCCACGCTTGACCGGAAGAACCGGAATCGAGGCAGCCAGGTAGTCGTTGAAGCGGAAGATCGCGATGGCATAGGAGTGCGGCATCTGCCACAGGCTGAACATCACCAGTAGCACCAACGCGGCCATGTCGAAGCTATTGGTCACAGCCACATAACCAATCACCGGCGGCATCGCCCCCGACAGACTGCCCACCAGCGTGCCGTGAACCGACTTGCGCTTGAGGTACAGGCTGTAGAAGCCGACGTAGATGACAAAGCCGATCACGGCAAACAGCGCCGCCAGCGGGTTGGCCACCTTGTACAGCAACACCACGCCGGCGATACCCAGGATGGTCGCGAAGATCAGTGCCAGTTTCAGGGAGATAAGGCCCTGGACCAGCACACGATTCTTGGTGCGTTCCATCTTGATGTCGATATCGCGGTCGATGCAGTTGTTGAATACACAACCGGAAGCTACCACCAGGGACGTGCCGATCATCGCAGCCAGGAAAATGGCCAGATCGACATGCCCCTTGGAGGCCAGGAAGAAACCGCCTGCCACAGAAAGCACGTTACCGAAAATGATCCCCGGTTTGGTGATTTGGATAAAGTGCTTAAGCGACATCGGGTCTTACCTCACTTCGCCATCATGAACGTATGGATGCTGAACATGATCCATACCGACAGGCCAACCAGCAGGAGGATCACCAAACCTGCGAACACGAACGCAATCACGTTATCGCGCTGAGCCTTCGAGCGGTCCAGGTGCAGGAAGTACACCAGGTGAACCAGGACCTGGATCACCGCGAACGCCAGGACGATCATCAAGGTGATCGACTTCGGCAAGGTTGGGTACATCACCAGGCCGAACGGGATCAGCGTCAGGATGACCGACAGGATGAAGCCAATGGCGTACGACTTGACGCTGCCGTGGCTGTCATCATGGCTGTCATGGGAATGTGCATTAGCCATTACAGAGTCCCCATCAGGTAGACAACGGTGAAGACGCAGATCCAGACCACGTCCAGGAAGTGCCAGAACAGGCTCAGGCAGCTCAGGCGAGTCTTGTTGGTGTTGGTCAGGCCATGTTTGTTGACCTGATACATCATGGTCGCCATCCAGATCAGACCGGCAGTCACGTGCAGACCGTGGGTGCCTACCAGCGTGAAGAACGCCGACAGGAAGCCGCTACGGTGCGGGCCGTAACCTTCGGAGATCAGCAGGTGGAACTCGTTGACCTCCATGCCGATGAAGCCCAGGCCGAACAGGAAGGTCAGTGCCAACCAGCTCAGGACGCCTTTCTTGCTGCCCTTGTAGAAGGCCAGCATGGCGAAGCCGTAGGTGATCGAGCTGAACAACAGCAAGGCGGTTTCGCCGAGCACGTAAGGCAGTTCGAAGATGTCGTGGCCCGACGGGCCACCCGCTACGTTGTTTACCAGTACCGCGTACACCGCGAAGATCGACGCAAACAAGATGCAGTCGGTCATCAGGTAGAGCCAGAAACCGAATACGGTCATTGGCCCCGAGTCGTGGTGATGGTCATCGTGCCCATGGTCATCGACATGGGCGTGTCCAGCATTGGTCACTAAGTTCGACATGGTTTAAGCCTGTTCCAACGAGGTTTCAACACGGTTGGCCGGGATCTTCTTCTCGGCAACCAGGCGAGCGTGTTGCTCGGCTTCGATGCGTTCGATCACGTCGACCGGCACCATGTAGCCTTGGTCATCACGGGCAGCGTGAACGATGAAGTAGCCGATGGTGCCCACCAGGCTCACGATGGCCAGCCACCAGATGTGCCAGATCATCGCGAAACCGAACACGGTCAACAGCGCGCCCATCACAACGCCGGTAGCGGTGTTGTTAGGCATGTGGATCGGTTCGTAACGCGCAGGCTTCTGGTACGCAGTACCGTCTTCCTTGGCTTCGGTGAACGGATCGATGCTGTCAGCCTTCGGCAGTACGGCAAAGTTGTAGAACGGCGGTGGCGACGAAGTCGACCATTCCAGGGTGTGTGCATTCCATGGGTCGCCGGATTCGCACATGTTCTGCTTGCGATCACGCACGCTGACATACAGCTGGATCAGCTGGCAGGCGATACCCACAGCGATCATCAGTGCACCCACCATGGCAACGTACAGGTACGGTACCCACTCAGGGTTGGTCGTGGCGTTCAGACGACGGGTCATGCCCATGAAGCCCAGAGCGTAGAGCGGCATGAACGCGACGAAGAAGCCCGAGATCCAGAACCAGAATGCAGCCTTGCCCCAGCCTTCGTGCAGCTTGAAGCCGAACGCTTTCGGGAAGTAGAAGCTGAAACCTGCGATGTAGCCGAATACTGCGCCGCCGATGATCACGTTATGGAAGTGAGCAATGACGAACAGGCTGTTGTGCAGTACGAAGTCAGCACCCGGGATGGCCAGCAGTACGCCGGTCATGCCGCCGATCGCGAAGGTCACCATGAAGCCCAGGGTCCACAGAACCTGGCTGGTGATACGCAGACGACCGTGATAGATGGTGAATAGCCAGTTAAATAGCTTCACCCCCGTCGGGATGGAAATCAGCATCGTCGCCAGTCCGAAGAACGCGTTGACGCTGGCCCCCGAACCCATGGTGAAGAAGTGGTGCAGCCAAACCATGAAGCCCAGTACCGAGATCGCGCCCGAGGCGTAGATCATCGAGTGGTGACCGAACAGGCGCTTGCCCGAGAAGGTCGAGATCACTTCGGAGAAGATACCGAACGCTGGCAGGATCAGGATGTACACCTCAGGGTGACCCCATGCCCAGAACAGGTTCACGTACATCATTGGATTGCCACCAAGTTCATTGGTGAAAATGTGGAAATCCAGGTAACGGTCAAGCGACAGCAACGCCATGGTTGCAGCCAGGATCGGGAACGATGCAACGATCAGTACGTTGGCCCAGGTGCAGGTCCAGGTGAAGATCGGCATGTCCATCAGCTTCATGCCAGGGGCGCGCATTTTCAAGACGGTGGCCAGGAAGTTGACCCCCGTCAGTGTCGTCCCGAGTCCTGATAACTGTAGCGCCCAGATGTAGTAATCCACACCCACGCCCGGACTGTAGGCCAGGCCCGACAATGGCGGATACGCAACCCAACCGGTCTTGGCGAATTCGCCGACGCCCAGGGACAGGTTGATCAGCACTACGCCGGATACCAGCAGCCAGAAGCTCAGGGAGTTCAGGAACGGGAACGCAACGTCACGCGCACCGATCTGCAGCGGCAAGGCAAGGTTCATCAGGCCGGTGAAGAAAGGCATCGCCATGAAGATGATCATGATCACACCGTGGGCGGTGAAGATCTGGTCATAGTGTTCAGGAGGCAGGTAGCCAGGCGAACCCTCGGTGGCCATGGCCAACTGGGTACGCATCATGATGGCGTCGGCAAAACCACGCAGCAGCATGACCATGGCAACGATGACGTACATGACGCCGATTTTCTTGTGGTCGACCGAAGTCAGCCACTCGGTCCACAGGTAGGTCCACTTCTTGAAGTAAGTGATACCTGCAAACAGTGCCAGACCACCCAGCGCGATCATGGCGATGGTCACCATCACGATCGGCTCGTGGAACGGGACCGCATCCCAACTTAATTTACCAAACATCGTTTACTCCTCTGCCCCAGCAGTTGAATGCGAGCCCGTGTCAGAACCTTCAACCGCGGCCACTTCTTTCTTCTCGTGCTCGATCGGCTTGCCTGGCTTCATACCTTCGTACTTGTCGACGATTTTCTGAAACAGGTCCGGCTCGTACGTGGAGTACAGGGCGACTGGGTTGTTCTGGCTTGGTTTGGCAAGGGCGTCGTATTCAGCTTGATCAAGCTGTTTAGGTGCGGCCTTGACTTCGGCTACCCAGGCGTTGAAATCTTCCTGGCTCGTCGAGATCGCTTTGAATTTCATGCCGGTGAAGCCAGCACCGCTGTAGTTGGCGGAGATGCCTTCCATTTCAGCTTTCTCGTTCGCGATCAGGTGCAGACGGGTCTGCATGCCTGCCATCGCGTAGATCTGGCCACCCAGTGCAGGGATGAAGAACGAGTTCATCACGGCGTCGGAGGTGATCCGGAAATTAAGCGGGGTGTTCTCCGGGAACCGGATCTGGTTCACAGTGGCGATACCCAGGTCCGGGTAGATGAACAGCCACTTCCAGTCCAGCGCGACCACTTCGATGTTGATCGGCTTGACGTCGGAGTCCAGCGGACGGTACGGGTCCAGCTCATGGGTCGACTTATAGGTGATGTAACCCAGGGCGATGATGATGAGGATCGGCACCAGCCACACCGCGATTTCAATCTTGGTGGAGTGCGACCACTTCGGCGCGTACGTGGCGCTGGTGTTCGACGCGCGGTATTTCCAGGCGAACGCGAACGTCATGATGATCACGGGCACCACGACCAACAGCATCAGCAGGGTGGCGGTGATGATCAGGTTGCGTTGATCCAGACCGACCTGACCTTTAGGGTCGAGCAAGGTCCACTTGCAGCCTCCCAGCATTAACATCATGCCAAGCAGCGGCAAAAAGCCTAGTAATCGGGGGTACCTGTTTTTACTCATCTCACGACCTCTAAAGCAGCTTGCGCAATGCAGTTGGGTTTTGATCGCCAACACTTCACCCTGCCAAGGGTTGGCATTTCTCTTCGATTGAATAAGGGCCTGCCCGTCGCACCTTGCGCGAATCGACACGTCCCGGGCTAGCGGTGAGTTCTTATTCGAATTCGTTGGTCAAAGGCCTTGTTACAGACCAATTCCATTTGGTGCGGATAGTTGAAAGGCTGCCGGCACCTGGGGTCGCATGAAACGTTACATCCGCTTCTCGACCGCCCTAGTTTGCTCAGGGGTGAGCAGCACCGGACATTCAGTGCGGGCGATTGTAGTTAGCTAGCGATGTATAAACCATGTCTTATCCAGAAATAATTTTTATCGTTTCCAGCAATAATCCTTCACCATTATTGCAAAGGTCCGCGATCGTATCGCGTTTGATTCTCGACAAAAACCACAAAAAATGCCGTGTTATTGGGCAATCTGCCACATCCCTTACAGCCTGTAAGGGCATCGAGAACGGATCAAAGTCCCCTAAAAACAAGGCATTCGGACATCGGGCAATGTCGCCGACCGCACGCCACTCGCGGCGTCGGCCAGACGACGAACTGACAGCCATAAAACGCCGCTTCATGCAAATTTATGGCGCGTTTACGAGCGTCAGAAACGTCCTGCGACAGCTTCCGTGTGACAACATGTCGCACGCTGCGCACACCCAAACTTGCCCCGCGTCACGGCCTCTTCACAAATGCCTACAAACAAAAACGCCCCAGCCTTCTTTAGAGGAAGGCCGGGGCGTTGAGTTGTAACCGCTTAGGCGTTGCCCTGGCGATTACGGTAAATGCCCAGTGGCACCAGGATCACCGTCAGCACAAAGGCCACCAGCGCCCACTGGGCCAGGGACAGGCCGAGCACGGGCGGGTACGGCGTCTCACAGAAGCCGTCGACCTGGAACCCCAGGGGAAACACCGAGGCCAGCGGCAAGCCATCGACAATCGGTTGCAGCACGTCGATGCCGCAGCTGACCTTCGGAAAGAACTGGATGTACACGTGATAGCCGGCAGCGGCGACGCCCCCCAGGGCGCTGAGGGTCACCAGTGCTTCAAACACCGTGACACTGCGGGTGGTGCGCATGGCGGCACCGATGAAGGCGAAGATCGCGATCAGCAGCAAGGCATAACGTTGCAGGATGCACAGCGGGCAAGGGGCCTCGCCCAGCACCACCTGCATGTACAGCGCCCCGCCGATCAGCGCCAGGCAGATGATGCCCAGCAGTACCAGAAAGCGTCGCTCCCTGCCCAAACGCAATTCGTCGATCATCCCCGTTTCCCTTTAGCCAATGATGGTTGTGCCAATGGCCGCAAGTTTACACGCGGACGGTGAAAGTTGAGCAGTTGGCGTGTGGAGGTTTAAACAGGAGGCATTAACAGGAGATTAATCAGGGAAAATGGAGATCAAAATGTGGGAGCGGGCTTGCTCGCGAAAGCGGAGTGTCAGTCACTGAATGTGTGCCTGATACACCGCCTTCGCGAGCAAGTCGAATCGTCGCACCGCCGCTCCCACATTTTTGACCGAGTAAGTTATTCCAGGGCCGACGCCGGCCCAAAGAACTCATACCGGCTCTGCGCTTCCGGCACACCCAGGGCCTTCAAGTGACGCTTGATCGCCGCCATGAAGCCTTTAGGCCCCAGGAAGTACGCATCCACATCGCGCTCCTGCGGCAGCCACGCCGCCAGTTGCTCCTGGCTCAGCATCCCGACCTTGTCCGCCGCCGGGCTCACGCCATCATCCTCGGCGTAGCAATAGAAGCGCTTGAGCTGTGGATGCTGCGCCGCCAGGCCGTCCACCCATTCGCGGAACGCATGCACGCCGCCATTACGCGCGCAGTGGATAAAGTGAACCGGACGCTCGGTGGCCAGCGCCGCTTCGAGCATCGGCAATGTTGGCGTGATGCCCACGCCGCCGCTGATCAGCACCAATGGCTTGTCGCTGGCCGCCAGGGTGAATTCCCCCGAAGGTGGGAACAGATCGATGGTCGCACCCACCTGGAACTGGTCATGCAGGTAGTTCGACACCCGCCCACCGGCTTCGCGCTTGACGCTGATGCGGTACTGGCCCGAATCGCCACGCGCCGACAGGGAATAGTTGCGGCGCACTTCCTCGCCCTCCAGCACCAGCTTCATGCCGATGTACTGCCCAGGCTCGGCGGCCAGGATCGGGCCGTTATCCACAGGCGCGAAGTAAAACGAGATAATTTCCGCGCTCTCCTCCACACGCTTGACCAAGGTGAACGGCCGCGCGCCACGCCAGCCGCCCGGTGCTTGTTCCTTCTCTTTATAGATAGCCGCCTCGGCACCGATCAGGATGTCGGCCAATTGGCCATAGGCGGCGCCCCAGGCACTCATCACTTCAGGGGTGGCGATTTCGCTGCCCAGCACTTCGGAAATTGCCCGCAGCAGGCAGGTACCGACAATCGGGTAATGCTCCGGCAGGATCTGCAGGGCCACGTGCTTGTTGATGATCTTTGCCACCAGATCGCCCAACTGGTCGAGTTGGTCGATATGCCGGGCGTACATCAGCACGCCGTTGGCCAAGGCCCGGGGCTGGTCGCCGCTGGCCTGGTGGGCCTGGTTGAACAGCGGACGTACTTCTGGGTATTCGGACAGCATCATCCGGTAGAAATGGGTGATCAGGGCTTCGCCGCCACTTTCCAGCAGGGGCACGGTGGATTTGACGATGGCACGGTCTTGGGCACTAAGCATGGCAGACTCCTGAGTCTTCTTACTGAATACCCTTTACTACTCAGTATTCATGCCAACTAATAAATCCTTATAAATCAAATGCTTAATATTAATGTAGTCAGTATGACTTCCTACGTTATATAGTCACTATGACTACAAGGAGTCATTATGACTGCGAAGCCGCTGCTCACCACCCTGCTGCCCCTGGTCGCCGACCTGTCCCGCGAGTTGCCCGAAGGCGAGCGTTACCGGCGCCTGCTCCAGGCCATGCGCGCCCTGCTACCCTGCGACGCGGCCGCCCTGCTGCGCCTCGACGGCGAATGGCTGGTGCCGCTGGCGGTGGATGGCTTGAGTACCGACACCCTCGGCCGGCGCTTCAAGGTCAGCGAACATCCGCGTTTCGCCGTGCTGCTCAGCAGCCCCGGCCCTACCCGCTTTGACAGCGACAGCGAACTGCCCGACCCCTATGACGGCTTGGTGGATGGCCTGCACGGGCACCTGGAAGTCCACGACTGCATGGGCTGCCCGCTGTTTGTCGACGACCGGCCCTGGGGCCTGCTGACCCTCGACGCCCTGGATACCGAGCGCTTCGAACGGGTGGAACTGGACGCCCTGCAAGCCTTCGCCAGCCTCGCCGCCGCCACCGTCAATGTCGCTGAACGCATTGAACGCCTGGCCCTGCGTGCCGAAGACGAACACCAGCGCGCCGAAATCTACCGCCAGGCCAGCGGCCAGCAGCACAAGGAAATGATCGGCCAGAGCAAGAGCCACAAACGCCTGGTGGAAGAAATCAACCTGGTGGGTGGCAGTGACCTGACGGTATTGATCACCGGCGAGACCGGCGTGGGCAAGGAGCTGGTGGCCCAGGCGATCCATGCTGCATCAAACCGCGCCGAGAAACCGCTGATCAGCCTCAACTGCGCCGCCCTGCCGGAAACCCTGGTGGAAAGCGAACTGTTCGGCCACGTGCGCGGGGCGTTTACCGGCGCGCTCAACGAACGCCGGGGCAAGTTCGAGCTGGCGAATGGCGGCACGCTGTTTCTTGATGAAGTGGGCGAGTTGTCCCTCACCGTGCAGGCCAAGCTGCTGCGGGTGCTGCAAAGTGGCCAGTTGCAGCGCCTGGGGTCTGACAAGGAGCACCAGGTGGATGTGCGCCTGATCGCTGCCACTAACCGGGATCTGGCCGAAGAAGTACGCAGCGGCCGCTATCGTGCCGACTTTTATCACCGTTTGAGTGTGTACCCGTTGCAAGTCCCGGCGCTGCGTGAGCGCGGTCGCGATGTGCTGTTGCTGGCGGGCTTTTTCCTTGAACAGAACCGCTCACGCATGGGCCTGGGCAGCCTGCGCCTGACCAGCGATGCCCAGGCGGCACTGCTGGCTTATACCTGGCCGGGGAATGTGCGCGAACTGGAACACTTGATCGGCCGCAGCGCCTTGAAAGCCCTGGGTAACTGCCGGGAGCGCCCGAAGATTCTCAGCCTCAGCGCGGCGGATCTGGACTTGCCGAACGCCACCGCGCCACCGCTCGAAGCGCAGCCCGACCCCGTGCCGGACGTCACCGGCGACCTGCGCCTGGCCACCGAGAACTACCAGCGCCAGGTCATCAGCGCCTGCCTGGAACGCCACCAGTACAACTGGGCCAGTGCCGCCCGTGAGCTGGGCCTGGACCGGGCCAACCTGGGACGAATGGCCAAGCGCCTGGGCCTGAAGTAATGAACGGTGATTCTCAGGTAAAGGAGATCAAATGTGGGAGCTGTCGAGCCCCCCACACTAAACCTGCTTCGCCTTGTAGATTGGATTGATCGGCGCGCCAGCCTTGGGCTTGCGAAACACCAACACATTCCCCAGCATCACCAGCACCAACCCCGCCAACGCCGGCGGCGTCCACTGATAGCCCTCGGCAAACGCCGAGACGTTCAACGCCACCACCGGGAACAGCACGGTGCAATACGCCGCCCGCTCCGGCCCCATGCGCCCGACCAGGGTCAGGTAGGCGGTAAAGCCAATCACCGAACCCGGGATCACCAGGTACAGCAGCGAACCGATGTACCGGCTGTTCCATTCCATGTCGAACGGAATGCCCTGCACCGCGCAGTACATCGCCAGCATCGACGCACCATAGGCCATGCCCCAGGCATTGGTGGTCAGTGGCTTGAGGCCCGCCTTCTGCTGCAGGCTCGACAGCATATTGCCCGCCGAGAAACACATGGTGCCGAGCAATGCCAAACCCAGGCCGAGCAAGGTTTGCGGGCTGGCGGTGTGCCCCACCAGTTCCGGCCAGAACAACAGCCCGAGGCCGAGCAAGCCAAGGCCGCCGCCCATCAACACATTGCGTGCGACCTTCTGCCCGAAGAACACCCGGGCGTTCAGCGCGTTCCACAAGGTGGCCGTCGAGAACACCACCGCCACCAGGCCGCTGGGAATCCACTGGCTGGCGGTCAGGAAGCACATGAAGTTGACGCAAAACAGGCACAGGCCCTGGGCCAGGCAGATCAGATGCCCGCGCCGGTTCATCACCTGCAGCTTGCGGCTGAGCAGCAGCATCACGAACAGCACCAGCGCCGCGAGGCCAAAGCGATAGACGATGGACACCGGAATCGCCACCACGCCCAGTTGCCACTTGAGGGCAATCCAGGTGGTGCCCCAGATCAATACGGTGAGTAAATACAGGAAAAGGTTCATGGCGGGCTCCGAGGGTTGAGCCACAGTTTCGCCCCTGGCGGCACCAGGTCTCTTGCACATTCTTGCGCTTTTGTCGGCTGCCGGGATCACAGCCGCCGCCGCGGGGAGTAGGATGCAAGCCGTCAGAGAGTACGAATATGCCGCCACTGGAAACCCTGCAAGTCTTTCAATCCCTCAACCGCTCGCCCAACGCTCGCCTCGAGCTGTGCGCCGAGCTCGGTGACGGCTTGTCTGCAGCATTGTGGAGCAACCATCACGACGCCCAGGATTACGAAGCCCCCGACCACCACACCTTGTCCTGCTACATCGGCGGCGGCACCGGCACCTTTCGCCGCGACCAGCCCGGCACCAAGGGAGGCCCGGACAAGTTGTGCATCCTGCCGGCCGAGCATCAGTCGGCCTGGGTGATCAACGGCGAAATCCGCCTGGCCCACGTGTATTTCAGCCCCGAGCAATTCGCCCTGGGCTGCGTCACCTTGCTGGACCGCGAACCCCGCGAGTTGCAACTGCGCGAGAGCACCTTCCTCGACGATGCGCGGCAGGCCCGGCGTTTTCACCAGTTGATCGGCCTGAACTGGAAAGAGCCCGGCGAACGCCTGCTGACCAGCAGCCTGGCCCATGAAATGCTCAGCCATACCTTGCTCAGCCAGGTGGGGATGCGCGAGGGTTTGCGTTTGAAAGGCGGGCTGGCCGCCCACCAGCGCCGGCAACTGGTGGAGCACATCGACCAGCAACTGGCGGAGCCGATCAGCCTGGGGCAGTTGGCAGGCTTGTGTGCGTTGTCGGAGTACCACTTTGCGCGGATGTTTCGCGAGAGTTTTGGACTGCCGCCCCATCAATATCTGCTGGCGCGGCGCCTGGCCCGCGCCCGGGAGTTGTTGCGGGGTGGGTCGTTGCCGCTGGGCGAGATTGCCCTGGCGTGCGGATTTTCCAGCGCGAGCCACTTTACCAACCGGTTCCGCCAGGCGATGGGCGCAACCCCTGGTGAATACCGGCAGGCGTTCCTGCCTTGAAATGCAATCTGCCTGACGGCACAGGTCCAATGTGGGAGCGGGCTTGCTCGCGAAAGCGGTGTGACAGTCAACACATGTACTGACTGAACCAGCGCATTCGCGAGCAAGCCCGCTCCCACCTTTGATCTTCGGTGCTCAATAGTCCGTGCTGTTGGCCAGTGCCGTGGCCAGGCGGTTTTCCAGCGCCTTGACCCGCGCGCCTGCGACCACGTAATTGTTGGTCACCATCGAAAACACCAGCTTGCGCCCATTGGCATCGGTGACATACCCGGTCAACGACGACACGCCGCTCATGGAGCCGGTCTTGCCGTGCAGGTTGTTTTCCGCAGCGGTGCCCCGCAGGCGGTAACGCAGGCTGCCGCCCACCAGTCGCTGCGGATTACCGGCAACCGGCAACGCGTTGTACCAGGCGCTGAACCAGGGCTGTTTGCTGGCGGCCAGCAGCACATCCGTGAGGTTCTGCGACGACACCAGGTTACGCCGGGACAACCCCGAACCGTCCACCTGGTTCAACGTCGCCGTATCAATCCCCTGACGTTTCAGGAACCCGGCCACCGCCGCCACACCGGCAGGCGCCGTACCGGCATTCACGGTCTTGCGCCCCATGCTCTTGAGCAAGGCTTCAGACATGTTGTTATTGGAAAGCTTGAGCAACGGCGTGATCAGTTCCTGCAACGGCGCCGACTCATGCAGCGCGAGCACCGTCGCCGTGGTCGGCGTCACACCCCCGATCATCCGACGCCCCTGCACGACAATCCCCTGCTGCGCCAAGGCCTGTTCAAACAGGTTGGCCACCAGTTGCGTCGGCTCCCACACACTGACCAGTTGCGGGCTCTGCCTGCCCGGCGCCAACGCGCCACTGAGGCGCAACAGGTTGGTGCCGTGCTGGCGATTGATTCCATAGCTGTTGCCTGCGCCGCTGACCGCACGGTTGCTGAGCTGCACGTAATCGGTAGCCGGGCTGATCTCCACCGTCACCGGGCGCCCTGCCACGACCGGCGCCCTGGCCGTGACCAGCAGCGAGCCCGCATCAAAGTCGTCATTGGGCGACACCGTCAGCGCCGAAATCTGCGCGCCGTAGTAGGTGCTTTCATCGTCCTGGGACCAGTCGGTGCCCAGGCGCTCGGCGTCGAAGAACGTGTCGTCGAACACCAGGTCGCCCCGCACCTGCCGGATGCCCTGCTGCGCCAGGTTGGCCGCCAGCGCCTGGTAATCCGCCCACTGGATCGTCGGGTCGCCCAGGCCGCGCAGGTAGAGGTTGCCGTCAAGCACCGCGCCCTGGCGGATGCCGTCGCTCAACAGTTGCGTGGAAAACCGATACTGCGACCCCAGCACATCCATCGCCGCCGCAGTGGTCAACAGCTTGAGGCTCGAAGCCGGGCTCAGCCGTGTGCGTGGGTTGTGCTGGTAGAGCGTGTTGCCGCTGCGGGCATCACGCACCATCAGCGATACGCTGGCGCCGTGCAGTGCCGGGTCGGCCAGCAACTGGTCGAGGCTGGCACTGGTGGAAGTTTTCGGCGCCGTGGCGCAACCGCCCAGCAACAAGCTCAAGCCCAGCAGCAGCCCGCCGGCGTGTGTCCATCGTCCCAACCGCATAAACCTGGTAGTCCTTGAATTTCGAGAGTGCGCAGCTTGTGGAATTCCTCCCGGTCAATCAAGGCCCGTAGGTCGTGACGGAAAACGTATTGGCATGAAACAGCGGGTCCGGCTTGGGCTCGGCCTTGCTCGGCGCCGGCTGGGTAAAGTCCATGGCCGGCAGGAATACCCGCTGGCTCGCCGGGTCGAACGCCATGTTGTAGGCCATCGGCAAGGTGCTGACGCTGGCGCGTACGGCGTAGTGGTCGGCATCCGTTTGATCCACCAGCGTCAGGTTGGCATCGACGCCACTGGGGATCAGCAAGCGCCGGTGTTGCTCGTCGTAGGCCAGGGCGTTGACGTCGCGGGTGATCGGCAGCTTCGCCTTGACTTCACCGGTTTTCCGGTCGGCAACGATCAACACCGGCACTTCACCGCGACACGCCACAAACAGTCGCTGGCGCGCCACGTCCTGGGCCAATGCGCTGGGCTTGGGGCAACCGGCAAACTGCCAGGTGTCGAGCAACGCAAAGGTGCTCGCCGAATAGCGGGTGACCTTGCCTTCATCGCGCATCGGCAGGAAGAAGCTGCCGTCGCCCTTGATCAGCAGCGGGTCGATTTTCTTCACCGCCAGTTCATGGGCGCCGGTGATTCGTTCCTGTTTCGGGTCGAATTCAAACAGCGTCGAACGATCCGCCCGACGCCCACTGACAATAATCACCTTGCCCGTCGATGGCTCGTACACCGCGCTGTTGAGGTTGCTTTGCGCCACCGGGATGCGCTTCAGGAATGTGAGTGTGGATAACTCCACCACACTCAGACTGCCGTCGGTGTTGAGCACGAATACGCGGTCTACCTCAGGCACGAACACCACGCCGTTGGCGCCTTCGGACTGCGCCACCGTCTCGACCAGGCGCTGCTGTTTCACATCAAACACGCTCAGGCCGTTTTCCCGGCGGGCCAGGAACAGATACGGCCGGGTCGGGTCCAGCCCGACAAAGCCCCAACTGTGGCCGGAGCCGGGCAATGTCACCCGGTGTTCGCGATGGTAGGTCGAGTCATCAGCCGATGCCGCGCCGCTGATCAACAGTGCTGCCAGTAACCAGTGTTTCATCAGAACTCCAGGGTGCTGGAGACGGACACCTGCCGCGCATCGCCGATGGACACGAACTGGGTGTTCACGGCCGAGGTGTAATAGGTGCGGTCAAACAGGTTCTTCACGTTGAGCTGGAACTTGACCTTCTGCCCCTCGATTTTAGTGTCATAGGTGGCGAACGCATCGGCCACGGTGTAGCTCGGCAGGTCGAAATCGTTGGCG
Source organism: Pseudomonas sp. P7758 (assembly GCF_013386485.1). Classification (NCBI taxonomy): domain Bacteria; kingdom Pseudomonadati; phylum Pseudomonadota; class Gammaproteobacteria; order Pseudomonadales; family Pseudomonadaceae; genus Pseudomonas; species Pseudomonas sp. P7758. The sequence goes on from NZ_JACARS010000032.1 coordinate 23,336, forward strand.
GCATTACCCGCTCGCTCCCCCACATAACGTACACCGGCGCCCACCCGCAGTTGGTCACCGCCAAGGATGCTGCCGAAGTCATACACCGCTGACAGCGAGCCGGTGTTCTTCGCGACGTTTTGCAGGCGGTTGCCCTTAAGGTCCGGGTCTTCGGTGACGACAGCATCGGTGTAGGCGTAGCTGCCGATTACGCTCCACTTATCCGTCAGTTGACCGCTGGCGTCCAGTTCAAGGCCGCGGGAGCGGACCTTGCCGGCTACGCTGTAGATCGCGGTCGGGCCGTCGCCCACCTCGACCAATACATTGCGCTTCTCGATGTTGAACAGAGCGGCGCTGGCAGTGATGCGCCCCGGTATATCGAGCTTGGTCCCCAACTCCCAGGACTTCGATTGCTCCGGCTCAAGGCTGCCATCCAGCACACTTTTGTTCGCCAGCGGTGCGATGGTGGAGTTGGGCTTGAACGACTCTGTGTAGCTGCCATAGAACGACAGCTCGTCGGTGTAGCGGTACACCAGGCCCGCGCGTGGCACCCACTTCTGGCCATTGCCGTCGGTGTTGGCAGTGAACGGGACACCCTTGCCGGCGTATTGGTCGTACATCTGATAACGCGCGCCACCCACCAGGATCCACTGGTCAGTGAGGTGGATCGCATCCTGCAGGAACAGCGAGTCGCTGCGCAGCAGGTCCATCTGGTTGCTGTCCGGCGCGCTGACGGTGGTGCCCGCCACTTCATTGCCATAGACCGGGTCGTTGTAGTTGAACGTGCCACGGGGCGCCTGGCGGATCAGGTCGGCCCGGTAGATCTTGCGGTATTCGTCATCCAGGCCGAAGGTCAGGTCGTGCTGCATGCCTGCGACGTTGACCTTGCCTTCAAGGCTGGCGGTGGCGAAGCGGTCGGTGGTCAGTGCGCCCTGGGTGCCGTCCATGCTGCGGGTCAGGGTGCCATTGGCGTTGACCTTGACCACACGCACCTGGCTGGCGTCGTAGGTCTCGCGGTTCCAGCTGTAGCCGAAGTGGGCTTTCCAGTCGTCATTCAAATCGTGGTCGGCCTCGAAGCGGTACAGGTCGGAGCGGCCTTCCATGTTGTTGAAGGGCTCGTCCAGGCGGCGAGTGGACGGGATGTTGAGCGGGTGGTTGGTCTTGGGGTCGATGGCGGTGCCCCGGTCGAACGGCGAGAGAAACTCCCGGTGCTCATAGGCAAACAACAGCTTGGTGTTGTCGCCGTACCAGGCCAGCGACGGTGCGATCAGGCTCTCGCGGTGAGTGCCGTAGTTGCGCCAGTAATCTTCGTCTCCGTGATCGACGATCAAGCGGTACGCCAACCCGCTGTCACCGATGGGCCCTGTGGTGTCGAGGTTGCCGCCGCTGCCGTTCTTGCCGTCGCCAAAGGTCGAGCCGCGCACGGTCAGCGAGGTGGATTGGATCAGCTCGGGTTTCTTGCTGACGATATTGACCACGCCGCCCGGATCCTGAATGCCATACAGCAACGACGACGGGCCCTTGAGCACTTCGACGCGCTCGGCGGTGGAATTCAGCGCGCGGCCCTGCACCAGCGGCATGCCGTCCTGCATGATCGAACCGTTTCGGTTGTCACCAAAACCCCGCAGCATCACCGCGTCCTGGGTGCTGCCCAAGGTGTTGGCCTGGGTGATGCCACTGATGTTGGTCAGGGCATCGTCGAGGTTGCGCGGCTGTTGATCGCGCATCACCTGGGCCGGTACAACGTTGACAGTCTGTGGGGTTTCCAGCAGCAGGCCGTGGGAACGCATCACCGAACTGGTGGGCGGCGGCTGATAGCTGGTGGTATCCGAGGCCAGGGCGGCACCGTTGATGGTGGTGGCGCCGAGGTTCAGCGCGCCGTCGGTGGGCAGCGGTTCCAGGGCCAGGGTGCGGGCGTCGATCTGGCGGAAGGTGAAGCCGGAATTACCCAGCAGGCGTTGCATGGCCTGGGCCGCACTCATCTGCCCGGTGATGGCCGGGGCCTTGATGGCGTACGGCGCTTCGTCGGTGTAGACCACGCTGATGCCGGTCACCCGGGTGAAGTCGCTCAAGGCCTGGGGCAGCGGCTTGGCGGCCAGGGCAAAGTTGAACAGCGTGCTCTGCTGCTGCGCCTCGGCCGCCTGCGCCACGCCCAGGGGCAACAGCGCCAGCCCCGAAACTGCCAATACCGAGGCTCCCAGCCAATGTTTAACCGAACCCGCCGACGTTGCCCTGGACTTCATGCTTGAGAACCCGTGTGTAAAAACGCTGTTAATGCGAATTAATCGCAGTTTCAAGCACTACACGGATGGCCGACAGGTTTACCTCACACCGATTTGAAAATAATTTCCGTCACGCCGGTTGGATCCGAAATCCGAAGCGCGGAACGTGCACATGCACGGTGCCGGCGCGCTCATCGGTGCGCCGCAGAATCAGCTCTTCGCGGCCGGCAAACAGCAACTCCCCGGCCACCGGATCGGTGCCGTAGTCGGTGGCGCTGATGGTCACTTGCTGGCCGGGCTTGAAGCCGTTCGGGTCTTCGAAGATTTCTTCTGGCAGGTTGGCCGGCGTGGCATTGCGCGCGACTTCCAGGGCTTGCTCGGCACTCATCTGGCTCGACGTGCCATGCCCGAAACCCAACACCCGGGCGAGCCAGGCGGCCACCGCAGGATAGGTTTCCACCAGCGGCGAGGTGACCGACGATCCCATGAGGAACCACAACGGGTGCGCCAGGGCGAAGTCGGCAATCGACGGCTCGCCGAACAGGAAGTCGCCCTGCTGGTGCTGCAACTGCTGATTGATACGACCGATGATCACCGGCCATTGATGCTTGGCCTGATCCAGTTGCACACGGGTGGCCGTGCCGCCACTGAACAATTTGCTGCGGTCGGCCACCAGCACCTGGAGCATTTCCGGCGGCACTTTGGCGAACTTGACCGCCAGGGATTCCGGCTGGAACACCAGGCTCACGGCATGGGAGAACACCGTCGAATCAGCCCAGGCGGCGAAGCTTTGGCTGACCAGTTCCAGGCCTTGGGGAAACAGCGCCGGCGCGGACTTTTCCTGCTCCAGGCGGCGGGCGATCAGTGCGGTGTCGCAGTAGATATCGGCGCCCACCTGCAACACCGGGGTCTTGCGATAACCACCGGTGAGGGCCGTCAAGTCAGGCTTGGGCATCACCGGCGAGATGTGCACCGAACGCCAGGACAAGCCCTTGAAGCCCAGCAACAGGCGGGCTTTTTCGGCAAATGGGGATTGCGGGTAGTGGTGCAGGATCAACTCAGTCATGCCAGGCTCCGCTCAATGAGTGAGCGTCCAGCTTAGCCTGCAAACCCGGCAAAGGCGCGCATGGGAACCTATCAGTCAAACTGATGGGCCGATCGCCGCCAGGCACTCCTTGGCGCTTTTCTTGAGTTTCTTGATCAGCCGTTCCTGGCGCAGCGCCTCGGCCTTGCTGATGCATGCCTCGGTGTACACCAGCGCCACGGCGGGGCTTGAGAGGAAAAACCGTGCGCCCTTGCCACTCTGGTGCATGGCAAAGCGGCGCACCGGGTCATTGCTGATGCCGCAATAGAGCGAGCCATTGGCGGCGCGCACCAGGTAGACAAACCACGGTTTGGCTTCAGAAGGAGTCGTCACGGATCAATTCGGCAAACCAAAGGAACGCCAATCTTATCAACGACTGGCCTGGAACGCCTTCAACCCTTTCAGCGCCTGGGCCCGCACGGCGTTTTTCACCAGCGGCGTCCAGCCCAGCAACAGGCCTTTGGTGCCCAACGCCTGCCGCGACCAGCGCCACAGGTCAAAGTGGTCGTGGTGCTCGCAGATCTTGCCGTCACGAAACACAAAGCGCGCCCGGATATCGTTGACCACGGTGTTGCCCGTGGCGCTGAACAGGTAGGTCGCCACCCAATGGGCGCTGCCGGTGATTTCATCGCTGCGCACACTGTCGAAGGTCAGGGAAAAGTCCTTGGCCCGGGTGGTCAGCATGCGCCACATGTCGCCGGCATCACGGCCACGCAGTTCACCGAATGCCGGGTCGCTGAACACCACGTCGTCGCTGTAGCAGGCGCTCATGGCCTCGGCATCCAGGCGCTGGAAGGCACTGTAGAACTCGGTGATCAAGGCGTTATGGGCGTCGCTCATGGGCAGGTTCCGCAAAAGAAGTTGGGATGGCCGGTACGATAACCCCCAAGGCCGGGGAACACTACTGGCATCAACGCCAGGAATACCTCATCCCGTCCCTTCAGGGCACCATTCCGCTGCTGCGAGCATAGTGGAACAAATCCACATCGGTGGAGATACACAGCCGGTTCATCGCGGTACTTTTCTGTTTGCTGATGGTGGAGATGCTGCGGTTGACCCGCGCGGCAATCTGGCTGACGGTCATGCCGCTGGCCAGCATGCGCACCACTTCGCGCTCCTTGCCCGACAGTTGCGGCGGTTGTGATTGATCGCCCGTGCCGGCCTGCACCAACTGGGTCCGCAGGGACTCGCTGACGAAGGTCTTGCCCTCGCAGACTTCCTTGATGGCCGTGGGCAACTCCTTGGCCGACGCACTCTTGGCGACAATGCCTCGGGCGCCCTCGGCGAACGAGGCACGCAGGGTGGCGATATTGGCGAACATCGTCACCAGGATCACCGGCACCCCGGGGTATTGGCGTTGCAACAAGCCCAACAACACATAGCCGTCAGCCTGCTGCCCGCCCGGCATGGCGAAGTCCGTCACCAGCACATCGCAAGGGGTGCTGCCCAGTACCCGCAGCAGCTCATCCGGGCCGTTGGCCTCACCGACCACCTTGCACTTGCCGTTGGCCTCGATCACCACCTTCTGCCCGATCCGAACAATGGGATGATCGTCAGCAATAATTACGCGAAGCATAGAAATCCATGAGTGATGGCAAATTGATTTGCGCAAAATAACCCTGTCCGTCCCGGGCAACAACCGCCCACCTGGGAGCGGTTTTCAATGGCGTCCCGTGTTCTTAAGCGGGTGATTTTTTACCTACAACAAAAAAGGAAACCACCTACAAACTAAGCCCACAGACAGAGGTAATACCCCCTACAGAATCGCTGAAAATGTCATAAATCTGTCAAATAGCGCAGATACACCAGCAGGTCCTGGTCGAACCGCTGCAATGCCCGCCTGTTGCACCGGATCCCGTGCTTGCGCACCTGTTCGATCAACTCCCCCGCACAGCGATCCAGCTCCGTCTCGCCAAAAAACGCCAGGCTTCCCGCCAGGCGATGCAGGCAGTCGACCAATGCATGCGGGTCGACGATGCGGCAAGCCTGTACCAGGCCTGCGTAATCAGCCTCGGCCTCGCGCACCAGGGTGCGCAACATCTGGTTCACCACCTGTTCATCACCAAATGTCCTGATCAGTTCGGCACGAGTCGGCCAGTGCGCCGCGGCGCAGGCTGTGGCAGGCGGGTTCGTACTGGCGCCCGGCGGCTGTGGCAGCCACTGCTCCAGCACCCCGCGCAATTGTTCCAGGGTCAGCGGTTTGAGCAGCCAGGCATCCATGCCGGCCTCAAGGCAGCGGCGCGCATCGTCCGCAGAGAGTTTGGCGGTCAAGGCAATGATCGGCACACGCGGGCGGCTGTGTACGGCCTCTCGCCGCCTGATCTCACGAGCCATGCTATAGCCATCCAGCACCGGCATGCGGCAATCGCTGATCACCAGGTCGAAATGCCGCAGGGCGATGGCGGTCAACGCGGCCTGCCCGTTGCACACCAGTTCGTGATCGACTTCGAATTTTTGCAGGAACCAGCCCATCAAGGCGCGATAGGCCTGATGGTCCTCGACGATCAGCACGCTCAGGTGCTTCCAGTGAACAGGAGGGCTGCGCCATGGCACCGTTTGCTGCCTGGGGGCGTCGTCAGCAAACACGCTTGGCATCATGGCCACCTCGATATCGGCGCCGACCTGCCAGGGCCATCAGACGGCCCTGGCATATCGTCTAGTGAGGGTGCGCTTGACGGTGATCCTTAACCCATCCGCCTGGCACCCATTACCGAATCAAGCTATCCACATGAATACCACTCTTGCGATACAAGAACTACGAAAAGACAGTTTTTCCTACAGCTCCGCCCACCTATTCCGACTTGACGCAGGCGAGCTAGAGGGATAGCGGATTGTCGTAATTCTTGTATTTCCCCTCCTCCCCCCCGGCGCTAAAT
>NZ_JACARS010000284.1:0-513 GCF_013386485.1 Pseudomonas sp. P7758
CGGCGGGGCTGCTCGGTTTGATCATGGCCGTGCGCGGGCATGCCACGGTCGAGCAGAGTGATATCGCCTGGATCATGGCGGGTGCCGGATTGCTGTGCGCCTTGTCGGGGCTGGTTTATCGCAGGCTGTCGCCCCAGGCGGGCTCGGCGATTTATGCAAAACGCGCAGAGGGAATTGGATGATTCGGGCAGCACGTATCGAGGACGCAGGTGATATTGCCTGGGTGCATATTCGCAGTTGGCAGCAGGCTTATCGTGAACTGATGCCGGCGGATTACCTGGCTTCGCTGGAGGCGACGCAGCCTCGGCGTGAAGCCTTTTGGCGGCAGTCGATTGAGCAGGGGAGCGAAGCTGTGTTTGTCGCGCAGGTCGAGGGGCGTGTGGTGGGCTGGATTGTTGTCAGCTCGAGTCGTGATGAGGATGCTGATCCAGGCGTAACCGGTGAAGTGCAAGCGGTGTATGTGCTGGCCGAGCATTGGGGAACGGGGGTGGGCAGGGCGCTGTGGCTCAGGGG
>NZ_JACARS010000285.1:0-908 GCF_013386485.1 Pseudomonas sp. P7758
GAAAGAACTATAGGCAGTCAGCGGGGGTGGATTAATCCCTCATCTTGCAGAGCAGTTGTGCGAAATGGGGAAGGCATAAGCCTCTCTTGGTGTACTGATAGTTTGATTCAATCAACTATCAAAGTGCCACTTTATAAATAAGTTAAATATATATACATCAGCGCCCATAAAAAATCCGCCGCAGAGACTGCGGCGGCAAACCAAAGGATGTTGTCGAAGCAGAGCGGCTAAGACAGGGTTAAAACTACAGCAGCGTGCGCATATGCACAGTGAATTTTAATTAATCGAGTTTAATCGGCAGTGCACCTGCGCACGCAACTATTGGCAATTAAACTATCCACGAAACAACAGGCTAGTTAAACAAACACGGTTGATCGTGGACTTTCGTTTTACCTTGCTGCTTCGCCGAAAAGGCCCGGGTTTGCCCCGGGCCTTTTTTTCGGGGACCATATCGGCCTTCTTTCTGATGTCACCCAAGGGAATCCCATGGCCAACCACGACCTCGCCTTCACCCCCGATCTCGACCCGGACTCCATCTCTTCCGACGTTATCGGCTTCAACGGCATCCTCGTCTCCACGCAAATCCCTACCCGCGCCGACGGCAGCCTGGAGCTTGGCGACATCACCCTGCAAAGCGAATGCACCCTGCAAGCCCTCAAGGTGGCCCTGGAACGTGCCGGCAGTTCGATTGACCGGGTCATGCACCTGACCATCTACCTGACCGACATGGCCGACCGCGCCGCTTTCAATGAAGTCTACAAGCGCTACTTCGCCAAGCCCTGGCCGGTGCGTGCGGCGGTTGGTGTTGCCGCCCTGGCCGTCGAAGGCATGCGGGTTGAAGTCACTGCGATGGCCGCCAAGGGCTGATCAGGAGCGTCGTTCAATATTCGACGCCGCCGGTAGCCAGC
>NZ_JACARS010000286.1:0-876 GCF_013386485.1 Pseudomonas sp. P7758
TCGACAAGCTCGGCGCCTGGTTGCCTTGCAGCTGCAGGCGGATCCCCTGGCGTTCCTGCTTGGACAGCGACGAGCCGATCAGCAGCAGCCGACCCTGGCCGAGGCCGCCATGCTTGAGCAGGCTCAGGGCCTTCTCCACGGCCAGGTCGGCGCGGTGGCCGGGCTCGGGCATGATCGAGGGGCGCAGGGCTTCCAGCAGGTTATGGCTGGTGGCCAGGTCGTCCGAGAGTGGCACCAGCGTATGGGCGCTGCCGGCGTAGACCACGATGGCAGTCTGCGCATCGCTGCGGGCCTGAAGCAGGTCGAACAGCTTGCGCCGTGCCTGTTCGAGGCGGCTGGGCGGGCTGTCGGTGGCGAGCATTTCCGGGGTCAGTTCCAGCAGCACCACCAGCGGGTCGGCGGGCTTCTGGCTGGACTGTTCGACGCGTTCCCAGCTCGGGCCCAGCAACGCCAGCACGGCCAGCAGCCAGGCGATGCCGAGCACCACCCATGGCGACTTGCTTTCGCGGCCACTGCCGCCGCTGAGCAGCGCGGCATGGAACGCCGGCGGCAGAATCATCTGCCAGCGCCCGGCGCGTTTCTGGCGGTGCCACAACTGCCACAGCAACCAGCCGAGCAGCGGAAGCAGCAACAGCCACCAGGGACGGAACCAGTGCGGCCACAGGGCGATCATCGACGCCTCCGCAAACGCAAGCGTTTGAGGCGTTCACGCCATTCAGGATTGGGTTGCAGGAAACGGCCCTTGCTTGAGAGTTTGCTGAACAGGCGTTGCAGGGCGTTATCCGGCCAGCGTTCCTGGATCACCAGCAGCATGCTGAGGATCAGCGCCAACGCCAGCGGCGCGCTGTACAGCGCATGGGCGGGGCGGGCCTGGGT
>NZ_JACARS010000287.1:0-477 GCF_013386485.1 Pseudomonas sp. P7758
GGCAACGGCCGACCAAACTACCAACACACCGAACAGCTGATTTACCCGCAGTACCTGTGCTATTCCGCTCTGATAGCCAAGGTCAATTTGGCGCCACTTGCTGGCGCCTTTTTTTTCCTTTAAGTAAATAAACATTAATTAAAGCGGCTTGCTCCAGAACAACATCCGGCCATGTTGCGGGTCAAATACCGAATCATCAAACCCAAACTTTCGATACGCCGACTGCGCCACGGCGTTGCCTTCCAGCACCTCGAGGGTGATCTTGCAGCAACCGCGCTGGCGAGCAATTTCCTCGACCTTTTGCAGCATCTTCTGACTCAGCCCCAGGCCACGGAATTGATCCATCACCACCACGTCGTGCACGTTGACCAGCGGGCGGCAGGCAAAGGTGGAAAACCCTTCAAAGCAGTTCACCAGGCCGGCCGGCGTACCGCCGACAAAGGCCAGCACACTGAACGCGTGGGCACGCTTGGCCAG
>NZ_JACARS010000288.1:0-557 GCF_013386485.1 Pseudomonas sp. P7758
GCCCGGGGAGTCGGGCACACGCGGGGGGATGAGGTCACAAAGGTGCTGCGGGTAGGGGAGAAGCCTACGGGCTCGCGGCACAATTTGGCGCGCAGGGCGTTAGCCAGCGTACGCAGATCAGGTAAAACAATCAGTTGAAAGGTCATAACACACCTCGGGACCGGACTGGCATCCGGTGAGGCAGTTACGTTGGAGCGTCAGGCTCTAGCGCAGCTTACTCGGCCGGAAAGGCGAGTCCCGTCATTTTTTCTGGGTTTGGCGCCCGATTCGCCGCATTCACGGTGATCGGACAACGACTAGATACTGTGTCCATTGGCTTCTTTTGTGAGGTTGAAAAATGGCCCTGAGTTGCAGGCACGGGGAATTTACTCAGGCAGTTGCCGGATGTCAACGTTTAATGACTTAAATTGTTAATGGTTCAGAGTTTGTTCAGATAGAAGGTTGGGGGAAGTTGCAATATCAAGTGTGCTTATTGATAAGTGGCCGGTGTGTGGCAGGCAGGTGAAGTAACAATAGCCGGATAATTTATTGCGGGGTTCCGAAGCCTGCGTTCGGCC
>NZ_JACARS010000289.1:0-385 GCF_013386485.1 Pseudomonas sp. P7758
CCGCCATCCATTCCACGATCGGGTTGGCGGCGGCGATGGCGGTATGGGGCGTGACCCAGGCGGCATTGTTTCTGGTCAGCCATGTGCGACTGATGAAGGCCGCACCCCATGCGCCGGCGTTTGCCGCCTCGTTGAACATTGCCGGGGCCAACCTGGGGATTGGCCTGGGGGCGCTGGTGGGCGGGCACGTGATCGACACCCTGGGCCTGGGCCGCCTCGGGTTTGCCGCGGCGGGCTTTATCCTGTTGTCGATCCTGCTGGCGCTGTGGCTGATGACTGCCAAGACCCGCGCCGTCTGCGCCTGAGCCTTCAGGGCAGGGAAGTGAACAGCTCCCGTCTGGCACCTTCGGTAATCGCCACGATGCCGGGGTGCTTGACCTTGCGC
>NZ_JACARS010000033.1:0-50352 GCF_013386485.1 Pseudomonas sp. P7758
TAAATAACGGATATGTACCCCCCCCTCCTCCGGCCAAACTCAACACTTCTCCCGCGAAATAAACCCCAACACCCCAGTATCCATCACCGGATTAAAACGAACCCGGGTCGTAATGTCCTGCTCAATCTCACGCATCGCCACCTGCGGCAACGTAGAAATATCCGCATCCTCCCGTATCCGCGCCGGCGTCACCGACGAGGTCAAAAACGCCACCCCACGCTGCACCGACCACGCCAACGCAACCTGAGCCGGCGTCTTCTGCACCCGCCGTGCAATCCCGGTAATCACCGGTTCATCCAGCACCCGCGGCCTCATCCCATGCCCCAACGGCGCAAACGCCAACACCACAATCCCATGCTGCCTGCAAAACTCCAACAGCTCCCACTCCGGCAGATAAGGGTGTGACTCAACCTGCACCACCGCAGGCTTTATCCGCGCCACCGCCACCAACTCCCGCAGCGTTTCCAGGCTGATATCCGACACCCCGATGGACTTGCAACGCCCCTCATCCACCAGACGCTCAAGCACCCGCCACGTCTCGATCAACGTAACCCCCGAGTCATACAACACATGCCCAAACGCATCCCGTGGGTGCAGCTCGTCACCCGGCAAAAACGCAAACGGCGTATGGATCATGTAGCAGTCGATCACCTCCACCTGAAGCCGGCGGCAACTGGCTTCGAACGCCGGCACCACACGCTCGGGCCGATGGTTGTTGTTCCACAGCTTGGTGGTGATGAACAGGTCCTCGCGCCGGACTTTACCGGCCGCCACCGCATCGTGAATCGCCGCGCCGACCTGCGCTTCGTTGCCATAACGCTCCGCACAATCGAAATGGCGAAAGCCCGCCTCCAACGCTTGCGTGACCGCCTGGGTGGTGGCCGTCAAATCCCTGAACAGCGTCCCGAACCCTACCGCCGGCATCGCGCCCGAGCCATGCTGCAAAGGAAAACGGGTATCGCGAAGTGCATCGTAATAGCTCATGTGTTTGCTCCACTAGCGTTTGAAATCGTTGACCGAGCGACCACCGAGCGCCACGAACAACCGCACGGTGTCGAGATGTTGGGCGGTGCTCGCCCGGATCTGCCCGAGCAGGGCCTGCTCATAGGCGCGTTGTGCCTCCAGCACTTGCAACAGCCCGCTCTCCCCTGCCCCATAGGCCTGCTGGTTCAGGCGCAAACTGTTGGCGGCGGCCTGTAGCGCGGCGGTCTGTGCCTGGTACTCCTCGGCGTCGTGGTTGATCGCCTGCAAGGTGTCTGCGACCTGGCAGAAGGACTTGATGACGGTCTGCTGATAGTTGGCAAGCGCGGCGTTGTAGCCCTCCACGGCGGCCTGGCGTTCGGCCTTGAGAGTTCCGCCATCGAAGATCGGCCCCGCCAACCCGGCGGCAAAACCCCACAGCGCCGCACCACCATTGCCCGACGCGGCCTGGGCCAGTGACGCGGACAACTCCACACGGGGATAGAGATTGGCGGTGGCCACGCCGACCGCCGCGCTGGCCGCATGCAATTCGGCTTCGGCTTGCAGCACGTCCGGGCGGTCATGGGCCAGTTCGGACGGCAAGCTGACCGGCAGCGTGGTGGCCGAGGCAAATCCAGCCAGTTCGAAATCCGGTGCGCGCCAATCCGCCGGGCCCTTGCCCGCCAGGATCGACAGCGCATGCCGCGCCGCATCGCGCTGCTGGGCGAGTGGTGGCAACAGGGTGCGGTCCTGCGCCAGTCGCGTTTCGGCCAGGGAGACATCGAGCTGCGTCGTCGTGCCGCTGTGTTGCGCCGCGCGCACCAGTTCGAGGTTTTTCGCGTCGGTGGCGAGCAAGGTCTGCACCGCTTCCATCTGCGCGCTGGCCGAGGCCATCAGCAACGCCTGGCTGGCGACGTCGCCCGTCAGCGTCAGGTACGCCGCCTCGAAGCGATGCTGCTGGAAATCGGCCAATGCCTGCTGCTGTTCGACCCGGCGCTGATTGCCGCCGAATACGTCGAGGTCGAAACTGACCTGCGGCCCGACGCCATAGAAGTTCGTCACCGCTGGCCGCGCGGCGTTGTGCACGCGCTGGCGGCCCGCTTGCGCGGCGAAATCCACCTGCGGGAAAAGTGCACCCTCGGCCGCAGCCACCGAAGCGGCGGCCTGACGCAACGTCGCGTCCGCTGCCGTCAGCTCAAGGTTGCCGGCAATCGCCCGGCGCATCACGCTGTCGAGCGTTTCGGAATGAAAGGTCGACCACCAGTCGACGCTGACCTTCTGACTGAAGGAAACGTGCTGCTCAGCCTGCACGTCATAGTGCGGCGAAGCGGTAACGGACGGCGCCTTATAGTCCGGGCCAACCGAACACGCGGACAGGGTCATGACGGCCGTGATAACAAGCCCATGGGATTTCATTACGCACACTCCGGAAAACTAGTGGGTCGTGACAGGTTTACGCAGCAGCAGCACCAGCGGGCTCACCACCAGCATTGCCCACAGCAGAATCTTGAATTGGCCGACCACCGCGATGAAGGCGGCCTGGCCGGTGATGGCTTCGTTCAGCGCGGCGAATCCCGCCAGGGGCGTCGATGCGGGGACCGAATGCACAGTCAGGTGGCCGGCCAGCGCCACGTGCATCGCCTGGGTGTTGTTGAAGAAGAACCACTGCACCACCGCCACACCCAGGGTGCTGCCGTAGACGCGGGACAGGTTGAACAGCCCGCTGCCTTCGGGGCGCAACGTCGGGTCGAGGGTGCTGAACGCCACCCGGGAAAGCGCCGGCATCAGCAGGCCCAGGCCCGCGCCCTGGATTGCGCCAGCCACTGCCACCGGCCAGCCGTCCATCAAGGGTGAATAGCCGAGCATCGAGTGGTTGGCGTAGATCACCACGGCGATCCCGGCGACCACAAATGGGCGGCCGTCGAGATGCGCAGGCACCTTGTTCATCAGCCAGAACGCACCCAGCAGCCCCACACCACGGGGGATGGTGAGGAAGCCTGTGGTGTCGGGCGGGAAGCCCAGCAGTTCATCCAGCATCGGCGAGGTCATCGCCATGGTCGGCAGCAGCACGAAACCGACGGCGAAGAACATGACGGTCGACAGCACGAAGTTGCGGTCGCGCAATAACCCCTTGCTGATGAAGTGTGTGCTCGAGGTGAACCGGTGCATTGCGAACAGGTAGAACCCCAGGGCACTGGTGGCGGCTTCCAGCCAGATCTCGGGCGAGTCGAACCACTCCAGGCGCTGGCCACGGTCGAGGACCATTTGCAGGCCGATCACGCCGAGGGTGAAGCTGGCGAAGCCTGGGAAATCAAACGCAGCAGCGCTGTTGGCTTTCTTCTCCTGCTGAAACATCGCCACGATCAAGAAGGTGTACGCCAACAGCGGCAGGCTGGCGTAGAACATCCAGCGCCAGCCGAAATGCTCGCTGATCCAGCCGCCAATCGCCGGGCCGCTGACAATCCCCAGCAACCCGATCGCCGTCCATGACGGGCCGAATTTTGGCCGTTGCGTCGGGGCCAATGTCTCCAGGGCGATGGCCATCGACAGCGGCGCCAACACGCCGCTGGCAGCACCCTGGATGATCCGCGCGCCGACGAATTGCAGTGAGGTGGTGGCCTGTGTCGCGAGCAGCAGGCCGAGGGCGAAGATCAGCATCGCCGCCTGGTAAACCGCCTTCACGCCGAAGCGCGCAGCAAGCCACTGAGCCACCGGCAACGTAATCGCGCTGGCCGCCAGGTACGACGTGAAGATCCACCCCGCCTCGTCATCCGTCATCGACAAACTGCCCTGCACAAACCGCAGGGCCGAGTTCGGCAGCGACACGTTGACCGCCTGCAACCAGGTCACCAGCAACGCCGCAAACCGGAGAGTACGTGCGCCGTTCATGGGCCGGTCCTGATATCAACCGTCACCGTGGCGCTGGTGCCGGAGAACAGCGGCAAGTCCGCGTTGGCATCGTCCAGTTCCAGGCGCACCGGCACCCGCTGCACCACCTTGACCCAGTTGCCGGTGGCGTTTTCCGGCGGCAGCAGCGCGAAGTCGGCACCGGCGCCCGGGCTCAGGCTGGTGATGTGCGCCTTGAAGGGATGATCCGGGTAAGTGTCGAGCTTGATGGTTGCCTGCTGACCGGCTCGCATATGGGTCATCTGGGTTTCGCGAAAGTTGGCTTCGACCCAGGTGCGACGGGGCGACAGCAAGGCGAAGGCCGGCGCGCCGCTGTTCAGGTAATCGCCGACCTGCACGTCATCCACCTTGGCCACCACGCCGTCGTCGGGGGCATAGACCGTCGCGTACGAGAGGTAGAGTTGCGCCTCGTCGAGCTGCGCCTGGGCCTCGCGAATCGCCGGGTGTCGGTCGATTTCGATGTCGGGATTGCCGTTCAGCGCCACCACCGTATTGGCGATCTGCTGCTCGACGGACGCTACGCGTTGCCGGGCGACTTTCAGGTCGGTATCGGCCCGTTCGAACACGGCCTGGGACACGAACTCGGTGGCCACCAGGGCCTTTTTGCGGGCGAATTCCTTCTGGTCGAAACCCGCCGATTCCTTGGCCGCCTGCAACTCTGCCTGCTGTTGCCGGTAGCTGGCCTTGAGGCCTTCAATCCGCAGGCGCGCCACGCTCAATTGCGCCTGGGCACGCTCGACCGCGACCTGGAACGGCTCGGGGTTGATACGCAGCAGTACCTGACCCTTGTGTACCGACTGGTTGTCTTCCACGGCGACCTCCACGACCTGCCCGGATACCCGCGCATTGATCGACGCCTTCGCCACTCGGGCATACGCGTTATCGGTGGATACGTACGGCGCATCCTTGAGGTAATACACATACCCGGCCGCTGCAATGAGTACCGGAAAGCCCACCATCAACAGTGAACGCCAGGGGGTGCGGGTCGTGTTTTCCAACGCATTGCTCATGATCGAATCACCTTTGCTGAGCCCGGGATTTCTGAGGCCTTAATTTTGTGCGATGATGTAAGAATATCGACCCACCCACCTCTACTCAAGGATTTTTGTACGCCATGGCACAAAAAAAAATCACAGAGGCAAAAGGCCGTGGCCGCCCACGGGCCTACGACCCCGAAACGGCAATGCAAAAAGCCCTCGGGGTGTTCTGGAGCACCGGCTATTCCGGCGCCTCACTGGACAGCATCGCCACCGCCGCCGGGATGAACAGGCCAAGCCTGTACGCCGCGTTCGGCGACAAACACGCGATCTACCTCAAGGCACTTGAGCAGTATTGGGGTCTCGCTTCTGCCGCCATCGACGAGGCGCTGGACGACCCGAGCCTGACCCTCGCAGAGGCGTTGATGCGCTTATATGAAGGCCAGTTATCGATCTACTTTTCGGGGGATGGCGAGCCACGGGGCTGCTTTATCATCGGCACCGCGACCACTGAAGCGGTGGAGGATGCGGAGATTCGCGCCGTGCTTTTGCAGCGCCTCGACGCACTCGACGCCCATCTCGAAACCCGCTTGCGCACGGCCATCGAGGCCGGCGAGTTGAAAGGTGGTGCAGACCCGGCAGCCGTCGCCGTCCTCGCCGCGTCTTTGGTGCACAGCCTTTCGATTCGTGCACGGGCGGGCAAGCCCCACGCCGAATTGATCACCCTGGCGCGCAACGCCGTGCAGGTCATCTGCGGATGAGTGAAGGACTGGAAGACATTCTGGCCGAGCACCTGGCCGTGATTTTCTGCGGCATAAACCCGGGGCTGAAGGCCGCCACCACCGGGCATCACTTCATGGGCAGGAGCAATCGGTTCTGGCGCACGCTGCACCTGGCCGGGTTTACGCCCCATGAAGTGCAGCCGGAGAACGACCTCACGATCCTGCAATACCAATGCGGGCTGACCACGGTGGTGGAGCGGCCTACGGCCCGGGCGGACCAGTTGTCGGCGGATGAATTCAGGGCGGCGGCGGCGGGTTTTGAACGCAAGATCGCACGCTACGCGCCACGGTATGTGGCGTTTCTGGGAAAGGCCGCCTATAGCGCGTTGAGCGGGCAGAAGCAGATTGCCTGGGGGCTTCAACCGCACACCCTGGGGTGTGCGGCGGTGTGGGTTCTGCCCAATCCCAGCGGCAGAAACCTTGGGTTTACGCTCGACCAATTGGTGCAGGCATACCAGCAATTAAGGCTGGCAACACTCAGTCCCGATTAGAACTCAACTTCTCCCACAAAAAGCTGTAGACCAGCGCACTCATATGCGCAGCCTGCGCATTGTCTGCCGCCCCGCCGTGCCCACCTTCGATATTTTCGTAGTACGTCACGTCCTTGCCGGCCTCGATCATCTTCGCCGCCAGCTTGCGGGCGTGGGCTGGATGCACCCGGTCATCGCGGGTCGAGGTCAGGAAAAACACCGGTGGGTAGGCCTTCGCCGGATCGAACAGGTGGTATGGAGAAAATGTCTGGATGTACGCCCACTCTTCAGGTACGTCCGGGTTGCCGTATTCCCCCATCCACGACGCCCCGGCCAACAGGAGGTGATAGCGCTGCATGTCGAGCAAGGGCACCTGGGAGACGATTGCACCGAACAGTTCCGGGTATTGAGTAAGCATATTGCCGACCAACAGACCACCGTTGCTGCCACCCTCCGCGCCCAGGTGTCGGGGCGAAGTAATCCCGCGGTCGATCAGGTCACGGGCCACTGCGGCAAAATCTTCGTAGGCACGCGGACGGTTCTGCTTGAGTGCGGCCTGGTGCCAGCGCGGGCCGTATTCACCGCCACCGCGAATGTTGGCAACCACGTACACCCCGCCCTTCGAAAGCCAGGCGCGGCCTGCCTTACCGGAGTAATACGGGGTCAGGGAGTATTCAAAGCCGCCGTAACCATAGAGCAAGGTCGGCGCCGTGCCGTTGCGCGGCAGGTCTTTGCCGAGCACCAGGAAATACGGCACACGAGTGCCGTCCCTGGAGACCGCAAAGTGCTGCTCGATCACGTGCTGGCTGGAATCGAAAAAGGCCGGCAGGGTTTTCAGTACCTCGGGCGGATGACCTATCTCGGCCAGCGACAAGGTGGTCGGCGTCAGGTAGTCAGTGGTCACCAGCCAGACGGCATCACTGTCGTCGCTGTCCACTGCGCTGGCACCCACCGTCCCCATGCTCGGCGCCCCGGTGAACGGGCTGTGCTGCCAGCCGTTCGCGCCGGGAGTGAGGACGCTGAGGCGGTTCTTGACGTGATCCAGTACGTTCAGCACCAGGTGATTCAGCGTCCAGAAAAACCCTGCCAGCGAGGTGCTGTCCGTAGGGGTGAACAGCACCTCGAAATCCCGCTGGCCTGCCATGAAGCGATCAAACCGGATCGCCAGCAACGAGCCGGCCACAAACACTTCATCAAGCGTCCAGTCCTCCCGCAGTTCCAGCAGCAGCCAGTCTTTGTACACCGACTTTTCCGCCGAGTTCGGCGCGTCGATTTTGCTTAACTGGTTGTCGCTGCCCCGCAGGTACAGCTCGTTGTTGTAGAACGCCAGCGTGCGGCTGACGAAGTCACGCTCGTAGCCGGGCGTGTCGTCGTGCATCGCCGCGATGTACATATCATCCAGCGCGCCTTCATAGACAAGACTGGCGGCACTCAGCGGTGTACCGCGCTGCCACTGCTTGACGATGCGCGGGTAACCGGAACGGGTCATCGTGCCTTCGCCAAAATCGGTATAGACATAGACGTTGTCACGGTCGATCCAGCCCAGGCCGCCCTTGGACTCGGGCAACTGGAAGCCGTCTTCGACCCAGGTCTTGCTGGCCAGATCAAACTCGCGGGTGACATTCGCATCGGCGCCGCCACGGGACAGTGCCAGCAGGCAGCGCTGGTAGTCCGGGCGCAAGAAATCAGCACCGTGCCACACCCAGTTTTCGCCCTCGGCGGCGTTCAGTGCGTCAAGGTCCAGCAACGTTTCCCAGGCAGGCTGAGGCTTGCGGTACTCCGCCAGCGTGGTGCGACGCCACAGGCCCCGCGGGTGGGCGGCGTCCATCCAGAAGTTGTAGTAATAGGCGCCGACCTTATCGACGTAGGGGATGTTGCTGTCCGAGTCCAGTATCTCCAGCACCTCGGCCTGGATTTGCTTGAAGCTGCCGGAGCGGGCGAGCCGGTCTTCGGTCTTGAGGTTCTGGGCGCGTACCCAGTCCAGTGAACGCGTGCCGTCGACGTCTTCAAGCCATTGGTAGGGATCATTGGACGTTTCGGGAAGTTTTGACATGTTCGAATCCTGTCGAAAAGCAGAAATGGATAGCGTGCCCGACTTTGAGCCTTTTTGAGCGATAAAAAAAGCAAGAAACCGGGTGCGCTAGCCGATCTGATCGGCGATACATGGCGGACGTACCGCAGGCTGGTGCGGCAGGAGGACAGGCGATGGCTGACAAAAACGTGTGGATGCTGATGGGCGCAGACGCAAGCCCCTTCCCAAGCCCCGAGCCGGGAACGCTGGGCGGTCACCGTCGCGGCAAGCGCTATGGAAAGCTCGACTGTCGTGCGGCGCTGCGAGCCATTGCGCGTGGCGGCTACGTGAAAAATCGCGTGTTTTTTCTCGATGAAGCGACGGCTGTCGCCGCGGGATTTCGTCCTTGTGCGGTGTGCATGCCTGCCGAATATCGTCTGTTTCGAGGGCACGCCTGAATCGAGTGTCCGGGACAAATTCCAGGCAAAAAAAAGCCTGCATCGCTGCAGGCTTTTTTACTATCTGGCTCCACGACCTGGACTCGAACCAGGGACCCAATGATTAACAGTCATTTGCTCTACCAACTGAGCTATCGCGGAATGCGCCGTATGTTACTGATTGAAAAGGAGAAGTCAAGCATTCAGTGAGATTTTTGCTCCACCCCAGGTGCGCCGCGCTGGAAAATCACCACGCCACTTCCTGTCACGACGCTGTCATACGTCAACGCCAACATCCGCAGATACCCCGCCCCTACCCTCTTCTTGAAGGACGACACATGCACACTCGCTCAGGCCCGCCAGCGGTAAAAACCCTGCTTGCCCGTTTTATCGTTATCGGATGCAGCCTGACGGTGAGCGCGTGTGACAGTGTGACCAGGAGCGCGCCTGTCGCGCCTGCTTCGTTCAAAACCCTGGACGGTGCACCGCCGCTGGTTATCGGCCATCGCGGCCTGCCAGGACTGTACCCGGAAGAAACCCGGGCCTCCTACGAGCATGCAGCCGACGCTGGTGCGGATTCGCTGGAGCTGGACCTGCACATGACCAAGGACTGTGTATTGGTGGCCCGGCACAATCCCTGGTTGAGCGACAACACCAACATCAGCGACGTCGCGAAGACCAATCCCGAAGTTGCACGCCGCAAGCGCACGGTGCCGGGTGTGCTGGTTAACGTCAGGTATCCGGCCACTGCAGAAAATGGCCCGGCCCAGTACCTGAGTGATCTGACTGACCCCAACGATCCAAAATCCGTGTTGAAGTCCTTGATCGTGGATGGCGAAGACCATACCAACGACTGGTCAATCAGCGATTTCACCCTGGCCGAACTCAAGCAATGGATCGGCGGCACGACGTATGATGCCCGCGACGAGCGCCCGACCGAACTCAACGGCAAGCTGCCGATCCTGAGTTTCCAGGAAGTGATCGACATCGCGAAAGCCAAAAGCGCCGCCACGGGCCGCGTGATTACCACCTACCCGGAAAGCAAGAACCCGATCTGGAACAATGCCCAGGCCATCGCCAACGGCTGCGGCTCGCCGGGCAGTCATCCGTTCGAAGCGGCGTTTCTCAAGACCCTTGAAGACAACAACCTCAATCGCAAAGACGCGCCGGTGTTCGTGCAGAGCTTCGACCCGAACAGCCTGAAATACCTGCGCTCCATCGGCCTGCAAACCAGGGCGGTTCAACTGGTGGATGGGAACGGGGTGAACTTCAAGACCGGCGAGACCATTTTCATCACCGACAAACCCAACACCTTCGTCAGCGGCCGCCCCTACAGCTGGACCGTCGCCGGCGACCCACGCGCCTTTGGTGCGATGCTGACCCCGGCCGGGCTGGCCGAGGTCAAGACCTACGCCGACGGCATCGGGCCATGGAAGCCGCAAGCGATGTCGCTGACTGCCGCTTCAGCGCATAACCCCGGCTTGCCCGAGGTCGATACCTTCAAGCCCACCAGCCTGATCAGCGATGCGCACAAGGCCGGCCTGTTCGTGCATATTTTCACCTTCCGCAACGAAGCCAAATACCTGGCAGGTGCCTACAAGGGCAACCCGGCGGCGGAATACATGGCCTTTTTCCGCGCCGGTGTTGACGGTGTGTTTACGGATTTCACGCCGACTGCCGTTGCGGCCCGAACTGCCTACCTTAAAGAAGTCGCGCGCTAAAAAGTCGTGCGCAAAGATGGCGGCCTTATGGGCCGCCATCCTTCAGTCGAGTTGCTCAATCACCCCTCCTGCCTTGAGCTGCCCCAACTGCTCTGCCGACAACCCGAGGCGCTCGCCCAGTACCTCATCGGTATGCTGCCCCAACATCGGCGCCGGCCTTACATACTCTACCGGCGTGCCCGACATCTTGATCGGGCTGCCGACCATCTCGAACTGCGGATTCCTGGGATGCGGGATCTTCACCATCAACCCACGGGCAATCACCTGCGGCTCTTCCAGGGATTGCGCGATGTTGTTGATCGCCCCCACCGGTACTTTCGAGGCGTGAATACTCGCCACCCACTCGTCCGCCGTGCGCCCCAGGAAGTGCGCCGACAACAGTTCGACAATCTCCGCCCGATGCGCAACCCGATCGGCATTGCGCCGAAAGCGCGGGTCTTCCGGCAGGTGCGGCAAACCGATGCTGTGGCACAGCGCTACAAACTGGCTGTCGTTGCCGCAGGCAATAATGAAGTCGCGGTCGGCGGCGCGGAATACCTGGTACGGCACGATGTTGGCGTGGGCGTTGCCGAAACGCTGCGGCACCTTGCCCGAGGCCAGGTAGTTCATGCTCTGGTTGGCCAGGGTTGCCACTTGTACGTCCAGCAGCGCCATGTCGATGTGTTGGCCAACGCCGGTGCGTTCGCGGCTGAGCAGCGCGGCCTGGATCGCGACGGTGGAATACAGGCCGGTCATCAGGTCGGAGAACGCCACGCCGACTTTTTGCGGGCCGCCGCCGGGCAGGTCGTCGCGTTCGCCGGTGATGCTCATCAGGCCGCCGATGCCCTGGATGATGAAGTCGTAGCCGGGTTCTTCGGCGCGCGGGCCGGTCTGGCCGAAGCCGGTGATGGAGCAGTACACCAACCGTGGATTGATCTCGGCCAGGGTCGCGTAATCCAGGCCATAACGCGCCAGGGAACCGGCCTTGTAGTTTTCGATCAGTACGTCGGAGCTGGCCGCCAGGGCCCGCACCAGTTCCTGGCCTTCGCTGGTGGCCAGGTCAATGGCCACGGATAGTTTGCCGCGGTTGGTGGACTGGTAATAAGACGCCTGCCCGGACGACTCGCCGGTGTCGGTCTTCATCCACGGCGGGCCCCAGCCGCGGGTATCGTCGCCACTCTGTGGCCGTTCGATCTTGATCACTTCCGCGCCGAGGTCGGCCAACACCTGGCCACACCAGGGCCCGGCCAATACCCGGCTTAAGTCCAGCACCCGCAAACCTGTCAATGCACCCATTATTCTTGTCCTGTGATGAATCGAAATCAGCCGACTGCCGGCTCTTCATGACGCAGGGAAATCCCCAGCACGGCACGCCGCCGCAGCCAGGGGCTGGGGCGATAACGTGGGTCGTGGGTGAGTTCGCTCATGCGTTGCAAAATCGTGAGGATGCGCCGTGGCCCGAGGGCATCGCCCCAGGCGAGCGGGCCTTGTGGATAACCCAGGCCGAGTTGTACGGCCTGGTCAATGTCGTCGACGCTGGCGATGCGTTGCTGGGCAATGTCGCAGGCCAGGTTGACCACCATCGCCAGGGTGCGCTGGGCAACGAAACCGACGCTGTCGCTGATCACTGTCACACCTACACCGTCATTGGCGAGCAACGCGTGGGCGGCATCGCGGGTGGCGGTGGACGTCAGCGGGTTTTGCATCAGGGTGCGGTGGCGCGACAGGTCGGTCAGCAGGTCGATGCACAGGGTGCGTGCCGGGTCAGTGTGGAAGCGCTCGCTGGCCGAGGTGGCGTCGAGACCGTAGGGCGCCAGCAGGCACAACGCTTCAGGCGAAGGCTGCGCCGCGCTTTCAAGGTGTGCGCCCAACTCGATCACCAGGGCGCTGAGGCGCTCGTAGTCTTCGGCGTTTTCGGTGGCGATCCATACCGGCGGGAATTGCTTGATGGAAGGCACCGGCTGCGGCTGCGGGCCGTCCACCACCTGGCCATTTTCATAGCGGTAGAAGCCCTGCCCGCTCTTGCGCCCGAAGCGTCCGCCCACCAGCATCTGGCGGGTCAAGGGCGATGGTTTGTAGCGCGGGTCCTGATAGAACTGGTTGTAGATCGACTCCATCACCGGGTGGGAAACGTCGAGCCCGGTGAGGTCCAGCAGTTCCAGCGGCCCCATGCGAAAGCCTGCGCCTTCACGCAGGATACGGTCGATGTCGCCACGCTCGGCAATGCCTTCATCGAGCATCTTCAAGGCTTCGGTGCCGTACGCACGGCCGGCGTGGTTGACGATGAAACCCGGAGTGTCCTTGGCGCGCACGCCGCGATGGCCGGTACGGGCGACGAAGGCCAACAGGTCATCGCCGACCTTCGGTGCGGTGGCCAGGCCGTCGATTACTTCGACGACGCGCATCAACGGTACCGGGTTGAAAAAGTGCAGCCCGGCGACCCGCTCAGGGTGTCGGCAGCCGGTGGCGATGGCCGTGACCGACAGCGACGAGGTGTTGGTGGCGAGGATGCACGCCGCGCTGACCACACCTTCCAGCTGCTGCAACAGGCCGCGCTTGGCCTCGAGGTTTTCGACAATGGCTTCCACCACCAGGTCGCAGTCGTGCAGCGCCTCAATGGTGGCGGCAACTTGCAGGTTCGCAAGCGCAGCGTCCACCGCTGCCTGGGTGATCTTGCCCTTGGCGGCCAGCTTCGAGAGCGTGGCGCCGAGGTTATCCCGAGCGGTTTGCGCCGCACCGTCGCGGGCATCGAACAAGCGCACCAACACGCCCGCCTGAGCGGCAATCTGAGCAATCCCGGCGCCCATCACGCCGGTGCCTACCAGGCCCATGATCTTGATTGAATCAGCCATTGTCATTCCCCCAGGTAGTTCGCGGTGCGTTTTTCGAAGAACGCCGCGGCGCCCTCCTTCTGGTCTGCCGAATCGAACAGCAGTTGAAAGGCCTTGCGCTCCAACACCAGCGCGCTTTCCAGCGGCAGGTCGGCGCCGGCCAGCATTACTTCCTTGATCTGTTCCACCGCCAGTGGCGGCAAGGCGGCGATCTGCGCGGCCAGTTCCAGGGCGCGGGGGATGGTCTGGTCATCGGCCACCACTTCGCTGAGCATGCCCATGGCCAGGGCTTCCGGGGCCTTGACCATGCAGCCGGTCAACGCGATGCGCATGGCCTGGAACTTACCCACGGCGCGTACCAGGCGCTGGGTGCCACCGGCGCCCGGCATCAGGCCCAACTTGACCTCGGGCTGGGCGAAGCGCGCCGATTCCCCGGCGACGATCAGGTCGCAATGCATGGCCAGCTCACAACCGCCGCCCAGGGCAAACCCGTTCACCGCGGCGATCACCGGCTTGGGGCAGCGGCTGATGGCTTCCCACAGGTATTCGGTGTGGCGGCGATACATCTCGATCGGGCTGGCGCTGGCGAATTCCTTGATGTCGGCACCGGCCACGAAGAACTGGTCGCCGCCGGTGAGCACGATGGCGCGCACATCACGGCGCTTGGCCAGGGCACGAAAGTGCTCGGCCAGCTCTTCGCGAACCTGGGCGTTCAAGGCGTTTTTCACTTCGGGACGGTGGATGCGTACCACGGCGACGCCATTGTCCTGGACGTCGAGGTGCACTACGGGTTGGTCGAGGCTGGCCACAAATTCTCCTGCTGCAATGTTCTTGTTAGTTCGGATATCGCAAGTTTCGCTATGCGAAACAACATTCCGTATTTAGCGATAATCATAAGGACCGAGTCGCCGTGATGTAAACGTAAAAACCTGACCCTCCGATAAATCGGGCTATAACTCGTTGTTTAGACGAGTTTTATTAAACAAAAAGACAACACCACGCAAAGTTGATTAGTTTCGCTGTGCGGAATACAATTTTGTTTTGTTGATTTTCTAAAAAAAGGGGGACTAACATGCGCCGTCGAAACCTGGACCCGAACACACCCGAAACACCTGCCGGCAACCACGCCTTCGAGCACTTGCTGATCGATCCGATGAATGCCGACGAGGAAGAAGACAAGGACCGCCAGTTCGTCACCGCCCTGGCCCGTGGCCTGGAATTGCTGCGCTGCTTCACCCCCAGCGAAAGCGTGCTGGGTAACCAGGAGCTGGCACGCAAGACCGGGCTGCCAAAGCCGACGATTACGCGGATGACCCATACGCTGACCCGCTTGGGCTATCTCAAGCACCTGCCGCAGTCAGGCCGGTATCAGCTGGATGTGGGCGTGATGGCATTCGGTTACGCAATGCTGTCGAACCTGTCGGTGCGGGCCGTGGCCCATCCGCTGATGGAGACGATGGCCAAGTACGCCCAGGCCGCGGTGGCGATGGCCACGCGGGACCGCCTGGACATGGTTTACCTGGACGTGGTCCAGGGTGAAGCCAACATGACCATGCGCCGCCAGGTCGGCACACGGTTGCCGTTGCACTTGAGTTCCGCAGGCCGCGCCTGCCTGGCAGCGATGCCGGAAAACGAGCGGGAATTTATCCTCGACCATATCCGCCAGCGTCATCTGGAGGACTGGCCGGGCATCAGGAAGGGTCTGGAACGTGCCTTCCGGGATTACACCGACTTCGGCTACTGCATGTCGATCGGTGAGTGGCACCGCGATGTAAACGCCATCGCCGTACCGCTGCTGCATGCACAACATGGGCTGCTGACGTTCAACTGTGGCGGGCCGAGTTTTCACCTTTCCCGGGAGAAACTCGAGGACGACATCGGGCCCCGTCTCAAGCACATGGTGAACAACATCGAGGCCGCCGCCCGCTAGACAGATCGGTGCAAGGCCTCGGCAGATTGACGACAACAGGCCCGCCGAACGGGCCGCTGAGGAATGCACATGATCCGAGACCCCGAAACGCTTCATCTGTTGCTGGAAACCCTCCAGCAGTTCGTCAACGAGGCGCTGATCCCCCGGGAAAACGAACTGGCCGAGACCGATGACGTCCCGGCGGATATCGTCAGCCAGTTCCGCGAGCTGGGCCTGTTTGGCCTGACCCTGCCCGAAGCCTACGGCGGCCTCGGGCTGACCATGGAAGAAGAGGTCAATGTGGCCTTTGAACTGGGCCGCACCTCGCCGGCATTCCGCTCCTACTTCGGCACCAACAACGGCATCGGCTCCATCGGCATCCTGCTGGACGGCACCGAGGCGCAGAAGCAGCACTACCTGCCAAAACTCGCCAGCGGTGAACTGCTCAGTTCGTTCTGCCTGACCGAGCCGGACTCCGGCTCCGACGCCGCCTCGCTGAAAACCACGGCGGTGCGCGACGGTGACCACTACGTCATCAACGGCACCAAGCGCTTTATCACCAACGCCCCCCACGCCGGGATCTACACGGTGATGGCCCGTACCAACCCGGACATCAAGGGCGCGGGCGGCATCAGTGCATTCATTGTCGAGCGCAACACCCCCGGCCTGTCTCTGGGCAAGCGCGACCACAAGATGGGCCAGAAAGGCGCCCACACTTGCGACGTGATTTTCGACAACGTGCGCGTACCGGCCGACCAACTGATCGGTGGCGTCGAAGGCGTGGGGTTCAAGACCGCAATGAAGGTGCTCGACAAGGGCCGCCTGCACATTGCCGCCGTCAGCGTCGGGGCCGCCGAGCGCATGCTCAACGATGCCCTGAACTACGCCCTGGAACGCAAGCAGTTCGGCCAGCCGATCGCCGAGTTCCAGTTGATCCAGGCGATGCTCGCCGACAGCAAGGCCGAGATCTACGCCGCCCGCTGCATGGTGGTGGACGCTGCGCGCAAGCGTGACGAAGGCCTGAACATCGGCACCGAAGCGTCCTGCTCGAAAATGTTCGCCACGGAGATGTGCGGTCGGGTGGCCGACCGTTGTGTGCAGATTCACGGCGGTGCCGGGTATGTGAGCGAGTACGCCATCGAGCGGTTCTATCGCGATGTGCGCTTGTTCCGCCTGTATGAAGGCACTACGCAGATCCAGCAATTGGTGATCGCCCGCAACATGATTCGCGAGGCCAAGCACTGAACCCCGGGAACAACACAAAACCCATGTGGGAGCTGGCTTGCCTGCGATGCAGACAACTCGGTCTGGCAGTAACACCGCGGCGATGCCATCGCAGGCAAGCCAGCTCCTACAGTGACCGTGTTCCAACCGCATTACCGCAACACCCATAACTTGTGCCCTAACAACTACAACAAGGTATCGCTATGGAAGTCGCCGCTTCGGCGGGTGCGTTGTCGCCCGCGCAAAACAAACTGTGGATCATCGTATTCATCTTCTGCTTCCTCGGCCTGCTGATCGACGGTGCCGACTTGATGCTGCTGTCCTACAGCCTCAGCAGCCTCAAGGCCGAGTTCGGCCTGACCAGCGTCGAAGCCGGCAGCCTGGGCAGCTTCACCCTGGCCGGGATGGCCATCGGCGGGATTTACGGCGGTTGGGCCTGTGACCGTTTTGGCCGGGTGAAAACCGTGGTCTGGAGCATCGTGCTGTTCTCCGCCGGCACGGCGATCCTGGGCATGACCCACAGCTATTGGCAGTTCGCGAGCACCCGTTTCTTCGCGTCCCTGGGCCTCGGCGCGCTGTATGTCGCGTGCAACACCCTGATGGCCGAATACGTGCCGACCCGCTATCGCACCACCGTGCTCGGCACCTTGCAGGCCGGTTGGTCGGTGGGCTACATCGTCGCCACCCTGCTCGCCGGCTGGATCCTGCCGAACCACGGCTGGCGCTGGTTGTTCTACGTGGCGATCATCCCGGTGATCCTCGCCGTACTGATGCAACGCCTGGTGCCGGAGCCGCAAGCCTGGATCAAGGCCCAGGCCGAACGTGCCCGGGAAAAGGCCGAAGGCATCAAGCGCGTGTCGGCGAAGAAACCCGACGGCATGTTCAAGCTGATCTTCAGCGACCCGAAAGCCAGCCGCATGTTTATCCTCTGGGCGCTGACCGCAGGCTTCCTGCAGTTCGGCTACTACGGCGTGAACAACTGGATGCCGTCATACCTGGAAGGCGAGCTGGGGATGAACTTCAAGTCGATGACCAGCTACATGGTCGGCACCTACGCGGCGATGATTTTCGGCAAGATCCTCGCCGGGCTCGCGGCAGACCGCCTGGGCCGGCGCCTGGTGTTCGCCGTCGGCGCGCTGGGCACGGCGATTTTCCTGCCGGTGATCGTGCTGTTCCAGAGCCCGGACAACATCCTGTGGATGCTGATTGTGTTCGGTTTCCTGTACGGCATCCCCTACGGCGTGAATGCGACCTACATGACCGAAAGCTTCGAAGCGAAATTTCGCGGCTCGGCAGTGGGCGGCGCCTACAACATTGGCCGAATCGGCGCGGCGGTGGCACCGGCAGCCATTGGTTTCCTGGCGTCCCATGGCTCGATTGGCGTGGGATTCCTGGTCATGGGTGGCGCGTACTTTATCTGCGGCGTAATCCCAGCGCTGTTTATCCGCGACAAGCAGTTCGACCCGCAAAAACAATAAGCCCTAACCCGGGGCCCGCGGCGACGCGGCCCCGGCTATAAGACGTGCGGCAGTTATACCCTTAGACAAACCGGGCTAGACTGTACGTCAGTCCTACGGAACTGAAGGAACAGTACGACGCTCTCACCCAGCCTGTAAGACAGTTTTGTGCTTAGAGGCTCATTCGCTTATGAAAACACCGACCCAGACCAACGCAATTGACTTCGACAGCGCCAAATTGCAACGCCTGGGCTTTGGTCAGCCTTCCCTTCTTACACGACGCCCCGCGACGGTTGAGCAACTTCGCCAGCAACTGGGCATGCAATTGCAAACCAGCCTGGAGCCGGAGCATATCCTTGCGTTGTTCTTCCGCGAGATCCAACGCCTGGTGCCGCTGGACGCCCTGCAATACCGCCACGAAGCCAGCGACCTGCGCCTGGAGTACGGTCACCGCGGCCATCATTCGGTGAGCTATGCCCTCAGCCATGAAGGCGAGCACCTTGGCGAACTGGTGTTTCGGCGCAACCAACGCTTTCTCGAAGACGAACTGGCCAACCTGGAATCGCTGCTGGCCACCTTGCTCTACCCGATGCGCAATGCCCTGCTCTACCGTGCGGCGACTCGCAGTGCCCTGCGCGACCCACTGACCGAAACCGGTAACCGCATCGCCATGGACCAGACCCTGCAACGGGAAATCGACATGGCTCGCCGGCACCTGCAACCCCTGTCCTTGCTGATGCTGGACATCGACCACTTCAAGCACATCAACGACAGCCACGGCCATGCCACGGGCGACAAGGTGCTCAAGGCGGTCGCCGCCTCGATCAAGAGCCAGCTGCGCAATGTGGACATGGTGTTCCGGTTTGGCGGGGAAGAGTTTCTGATCCTGCTGTCCAACACCGGCCGGGACGCGGCATCGATGGTCGGCGAGCGCCTGCGCCAGGCGGCACAGGCCCAGGATTATTGGGCGGATGATGAGCGGATCGAATTGACGGTGAGCCTGGGCTGCTCGACCTTGCTGGCGGGAGAGTCCGCCGAGAGCCTGTTGCGCCGGGCGGACAGCGCCTTGTATGTGGCCAAGCGTGAAGGCCGCAATCGGCTGGCAATGGCGGGGTAATTTACCCCGCCATCACCCCGTTTACGCCTCGCTGGCAACCAGGGCCGGTTGTTTGCGGGGGGCGGCCACCGACTTTTCCAGCTGCATGCAACGTTCCAGGAACAGGTACATGTAGTCGTAGCTCTTGCAGACCGCCTGGCGCAGCTCTACCTGCAGTTCCTTGGTCGGGTTCATGCCGGCCAGGGTGCAGATGATTTCCAGGGCTTCCCAGGGATGTGCGTCATCGTACTGGGCATGCATCTTCAGCCACTTCATCGCGCGCTTGCGGTCTTCCTCAGGGAAAGCCGCGGCATAGACGCCGGTGGAACACACCACGGCGGACCACTCCCCAGTGGCCCCCTCGATGGCGTAGTTGGTGGCGGCAATCGCGACAATCAGCGAATCGGCCGAGCTGGTGTGCCAGCACCAGTGGCTCAGTGCATGCAGCTCCGGCGGCACTTCCTGTGCCTGCAATTCTTCCAGGCTAACACCGTGGGCGCGGGCCCAATGCACCCAATAATCGGCATGGTTGAGTTCCACGCGAATATTGCGCATCAGCCAGCGGCGCGCCATGTCCTCCCCAGGATGGCGGGCAAATTTGGTCTTGGTGAGGTTCTGTGCCATGTACAACGCAAACTGTTCAACCACCGGCCAGCCACCAATCAGGTAGTGGCGCATGGTCTTGGCGCTGAGCTTGTTATCGCGCATGCGCTGGTACAGTTCGTGTTCGACAACGCGACGCTTGCTCTCGCTACAGTCCTGGATCAGCTGTTGCGCCCAGGCGGGGTAACTTGAGGCTTCCATAAGCGGGCCGGTTCTGTTGAATGTGTCGATCACTGTCGGGCTCCTTTTGATTTGTGATATGTACAGACCAGCAAATGTTTCATCGGAACGTGCCAGGCGCCTTGAATAACAGAGGCTGCGGTCGCACAGGTCGACACTGCAAACTATCAAAGGTAAACAACTGCGGTCGCTCGATCAGGTATCCCTGAGCGTAGTCGACCCCGATCTCAAGCAAGGCTTGTTCGATCTGGGGTGTCTCGACAAATTCGGCAATTGTGCGCTTACCCATGACATGACCGATGTGATTGATCACTTCGACCATAGCGCGGTTAATCGGGTCGTCCAGCATATCCTTTACGAAACTTCCATCGATCTTCAAGAAGTCTACAGGTAAATGTTTAAGATATGCGAACGAGGACATCCCGGCGCAGAAGTCATCCAGGGAGAAATGGCACCCTAACTCTTTGAGCTCGTTGATAAAACGAATCGCACTACCCAAATTCGCTATAGCGCTGGTTTCTGTAATTTCAAAACAAATCATTTCCGGTGGAATGCCATAGGCAATGAATTGCTCACGCAGGAACCCAAGAAAGTCCTCATCGCCGATGGTAGTGCCTGACAGATTGATCGCGCACATGGCCATGGGCCGGCCCGGGCGCTCACGCATGCAGCCCGCGATGATCTTGAACACGTTCTCCACCACCCAACGGTCCAGTGAGGTCATCAAGCCGTAACGCTCGGCGGCCGGGATAAAACTGTCCGGCAGGATGATCCGCCCCGCCTCGTCATGCAGGCGCAGCAGGATTTCGATATGCCCATCCCCCTGTTCGGTGTGCCCAAGGGGCGCGATTTCCTGGGCGTACAGGCAAAAACGGTTCTCTTCCAGCGCCATGTGCAGGCGTTGCACCCAGGCCATCTCGCCAAAGCGCAGGGACAATTCCGAGTCATCGGCGTGATACACCTGCACCCGGTTGCGGCCCTTTTCCTTGGCCATGTAGCACGCCATGTCGGCGGCTCGCAGGGAAGTCTCTAGGGTGGTCGGGGCGTGCGTGATGTGCACCAGGCCAATACTCACGGTGGTGACAAACGGCCTGCCCTTCCACACAAAGTGCAGGCTCTGCACGGTGTGGCGCAGGCTTTCGGCGATTTTTTCCGCCACCGGCGCCGGGCAGTTCTCCAGCAGGATGCCGAACTCGTCGCCCCCCAGCCGGGCCAGGGTGTCACCTTCACGCAGGTCGGACTGCAAGAGCGCGCAGATATGCCGCAACAGTTCATCCCCCGCGGCATGCCCACAGGTGTCGTTGACCAGCTTGAACTGGTCCAGGTCGAGGAACATCAAGGCATGGCGCCCGGTTTGCTGGCGCCCGACGTTGTGCAGCACCTGCTCCAGGCGGAACTCGAACTCGCGGCGGTTGGCCAGGCCGGTCAAGGCGTCGTGGGTGGCCTGCCAGGACAGGTTGGCGATGTACTGGCGTTCCTGTGTCATGTCGTGCAACACCAGCACCGCGCCGACGACTTTGCCGGCACTGCGGATCGGCGCGCCCACCAGGGTGACGGACACGGTGGTGCCGTCCAGGCGCTGGATCAGCTTGGAGTGCTCGCTGCCCCCACCGAGCTGGCCGCCCAATATGTGTTCGATCAGGGTAAAGCCGTCGGCCTGGGCATTTTCGTCCAGCAGGTTGAACAGCGCCGCCAGCGGCAGCCCCTGGGCCTGGGCGGCTTTCCAATGGGTCAGGGCTTCGGCGGCCGGGTTCATATACGCAATGGCGCCGTCGACATCGGTGGTGATCACTCCGTCGCCAATCGACTCCAGGGTGATCTGCGCCCGCTCCTTCTCCAACTGGAGCGCGTCGGCAAACGCATGCCGCTGGGCCAGCAGTTTGTGGGTGCGCAACAGCGCCAGCACGATCAAGCCCAGTGCCGTGGCCAGGTTGGTCACCATCAGCAGGCGCAGGATCATCCGCGAGCCTTCACCCAGGGCATCGCTGAAGGCTTTCGCGGCCGGCGTCACCCCGTCGTTGATCGCGAAGATCCGCTGCTTCCAGCGGTGTACGTCGCTGCCGCTGACCTGATTGGCCATGATCGCTCGGTGCATCTCCTGGGCCAGGTCGTCCAGTTGCACCAGGTAGCCATCGCCCACCGTCCACAGTTCAATGGCTTTTTCCAGGTAACTGAAATGGCGGAAGTTGAGGTACAGCCAGATCAGGCTGGAAACGTCGTCAGGGTGGTTACCGCCCTTGAGGATGCCCTGGCGCGCGGCAGGCAGGTCCGGCGTCGGGCGGTCCAGGGCCAGCCGCAGCTCATGCCCGCCCTGGGGTACGGCAATCGCGTTCTGGTATTTGAGGTAGGTGGCTTCGTCGCGGCTGTCGGCGTAGAGCGCCAGGTAAAAGATCGCGTCTTTCTGGCCCTTGGACCACAGGCTTTCGCCCGCCACATAACCGCGCACCGCCGAGAGTACGTAGAGACTGACGCAGCCTAACAATGCCTGGAACAGCACGACGGCGATAAAAGGCCACACAATGCCCAATAACCGAGGGGTTCCGAGAGTCTGCTTTTGCTTCATGAGGTCCCTTGCACATGCACAACTAAAATACGCACGCGAGTGAAAACCGCTCCTGATAGCTCAGCGTAGGCTAAATCACCGCACTTGTTGCAAGTGTCCGTAAAGTTTGGCGTACAAGCCACCATCAGCAATCAACTGCTGATGGTCGCCATCTTCGGCAATATGGCCGCCATCGAACACCAATACCCGATCCGCCTGTTTCACCGCCGACAGCCTGTGGGCGATGATCAAGGTGGTACGGCCACTGAGAAACCGCGCCAGCGCCTGGTGCAGGTTGTATTCGGTTGCCGCATCCAGGGCCGAGGTGGCCTCGTCGAGTATTACCACTTTCGGCTCCGCCAGCACCATCCGGGCAATGGCCAGGCGTTGACGCTGCCCACCGGAAAAGCGCACGCCGGAGCGTCCGACCACGCTGTCCAGGCCCAGCGGCAGCGCCTTGACGGTCGCATCCAGCTGGGCAATTTCCAGCGCCTGCCAACAGGCCTGGTCGCTGCGCTCGCGGCCCATGGTCAGGTTGGCGCGCACCGTATCATTGAACAGTGCCGGGTGCTGCAGCACCACGGAGACATTCTCGCGAATCGTCTCCAGGCCGATTTCCTGCTGGGTCGAACCACCGAAGCGAATGCTGCCGGCCTGCGGCGTATACAGCCCCAGCAACAGCTGCACCAGGGTACTTTTGCCGCCGCCGCTGGCGCCGACAATCGCGACTTTTTCACCCGGGGCGATGTTCAGGTTCAACTGGTCCAGCACCAGTTCCTCGCCGTAGCCGAAATTCAGGCCGCGCACTTCGATGCCGACCGTCTCGCGTCCGGTAAACGGATCGGCACCGCCCGCGTATTGCGGTTCATCGGCGCGGGCCAGCAGTTCGTTGATCCGCGTCAGCGCCCCGCCCGCCGCGTAGTAGGCGTATTGCAGGTTCAGCAACTGTTCCACCGGGCTGATCATGAACCACAGGTAACTGAACACCGCGAGCATCTGGCCGATGGACAGGTCGGAAAACAGCACCGTCAGCATCGCCGCCGCACGGAAGATGTCGATACCGAACTGGAACAGCAAGCCACTGGCGCGGCTGGAGGCGTCGCTTTTCCACTGGGAATTGACCGCAAAATCCCGCACTTCCTGGGCCCGCTGGCCCAGGCGCCCGAGGAAAAAGCCCTGGCGATTGCCGGCACGCACTTCCTGGATCGCATCGAGGGTTTCGGTGAGCGCCTGGGTGAAACGCGATGTGCTGTCGTTTTCCAGCTTCTTCAGGTGCTTGACCCGCTTGCCCAACTGCACCGTGGCGTAGATCACCAGCGGGTTGAACAGCAGGATCAACAGTGCCAGCTTCCAGTGCATCCACATCAGGATCCCGGAGGTGCCTACCAGGGTGAGCATCGCCACCAGGAACCGGCTGAGGGTCTCGCCGACGAATTTGTCCACCGTGTCCAGGTCGGTGACCAGGTGCGTAGTCACCGTGCCGCTGCCCAGGCTTTCGTATTCGCTGAGGGAAATGCGCTTGAGGCGCTCGATCAGCCGCACGCGAATGCGATAGACGATGTCCTTGGCCAGCCGCGCAAACAACCGCGCCTGCAGCACGTTGAACACCAGGGCGCCGCAACGCAACAGCAAGGTCACCAGCAGCATCAGGCCGATATAGCCGGCGGCCTTCTGCCAACCCAGAGGCAATGCGTGGTTCATCACCTTCAGTGCCGCATCGCCATGGCCCAACAGCACTTCGTCCACCAGCAACGGCAGCAGCAATGGAATCGGCACGCTGCACAAGGTTGCCAGCACGGCGACGCCATTGGCGATCCACAGGGATTTCTTGTGATGCAGCGCCAGGCGGCGGACTTCCGCCCAGGTCAGCCGGTCGACACGCTTGGGTTGCTCAACGGGATCGGGCTGATCATGCACAGGCAGCTCGCTCCAGCCAGCGGCTCAGCAGCGGCGCCAATTCGGACAGCGGCTGATAGCCGTTGGTCAGCAGCGCCAGTTGCCCATTACGCTCGGCCAGCAAGGTCGGGAAACCGGCGATGCCCAGGTCCTGGACCCAGGTGAAATCCGCCGCGGTGGCCGCGTGCTGGTCGGCGCGGTCGAAAGCTTCGGCGAACTCGATACGCGGCACGCCGGCGGTCTCGGCCAGTTCCACCAATACGTCGGCGCGGGTCACGTCGCGCCCTTCGACGTAGAACGCCTGCTGGATCAGGCCCAGCAGTTTCCATGCGCAATCCGGCGCCAGGCTGCGGGCAGTGACCACGGCGCGGCAAGCCGGCTCGGTGTCGTAGACAAAACCATCAGGCAGTGCACCTTCACGCTTGAACGGCTGGCCGGTGGCGTCGGTCACGGCCTGCCAATGCTCAAGAATATAGCGCCGGGTCGTCGGCTCCAGCGCCGCGCCACTGCCGGTGCGCAAGCCGCCCACCACCAGGTGCAGCTCCACGCCTGCGGCCTGGGCCTGCTCAACCAGCGCCTTGGCCACCGGGGCGAAACCCCAGCACCAGGAGCACATCGGATCCATTACATAGAGCAGGCGTGCGGACATGGCTCAGGCCTCGGAGGATGGGGATTGCTTGTAGTTGTAGCCAATCGGGTGCGGCATATTGCGGGCCTTGGCCAGTTCAATCTGCTTTTGCCGGTCGATCGCGCTGCGACGGGTCTTCTCTGAAAGCTTATCCCAGCAATGCGGGCAACTGATGCCAGCTACATAGTGTTCGGATGCACGGTCCTCGACGCTGACCGGTGTGCGGCAGGCATGACATTGATCGTAGTCGCCTTCGCTCAAGTCGTGGCGCACGGTCACGCGATTGTCGAACACAAAGCAGTCGCCCTGCCACTTGGTTTCTTCCTGCGGCACCTCTTCGAGGTACTTCAGGATGCCGCCCTTGAGGTGATACACCTCGTCGAAACCCTCGCTGAGCATATAGCTCGAGGCTTTCTCACAACGAATGCCGCCGGTGCAGAACATGGCGACTTTCTTGTGTTTGGCCGGGTCGAAGTTGGCTTTGATGTAGTCGGGAAATTCGCGGAAGCTGGTGGTCTTCGGGTCGATCGCGCCTTCAAAGGTGCCGATGGACACTTCGTAGTCGTTGCGGGTATCGATCAGCAGCACTTCAGGGTCACTGATCAGCGCATTCCAGTCCTGCGGCTCGACGTAGGTGCCGACTTTCTTGTTCGGGTCGACGCCTTCGACGCCCAGGGTCACGATCTCTTTCTTGAGCTTGACCTTGGTGCGGTAGAACGGCTGCTCGTCGCAGTACGACTCTTTATGGTCGATGTCGTCCATGCGCGGGTCGTTCTTGAGCCAGGCCATCAAGCCATCAATGCCTTCGCGGCTGCCGGAAACGGTGCCGTTGATGCCTTCTTCGGCGATCAGCAAGGTGCCTTTGATGCCGTTGTCGACCATCGCCTGCAGCAGTGGCTCGCGCAGGGCGACGTAATCTTCGAGGGTGACGAACTTATACAGTGCCGCCACGACAATCGGTTGAGTCATGGGTGTTCTCTCCAGGTGGCTACCCTCGTAAAGGGTGAACCGGATGCAAAAAAAACGCGCCGACTGAGCGGCGCGTTGCGGATTCTAACAAAAATGGCGACGATTATGGACCGCCTCTTACTGTGGCGAGGGAGCTTGCTCCCGCTGGGCTGCGGAGCGGCCCCAACCAGGCAGTTGCAACCTTTCAGAAAGATCGCGGTGATTGGCAGAAGGGCTGCTGCGCGGCCCAGCGGGAGCAAGCTCCCTCGCCACATCAAGCTGATGTGCCACAGTGTCAGTGACCGCCGGCGCAGGTCGGCGAGGCCGGGGCTGCGTCGATTTTCGCCCATTCTTCAGGCGTGTAGGTATGCAGCGCCAACGCATGGAATTCGCTCATCAGGTCACCCAACGTGGCATAGACCTTCTGGTGGCGCTTGACGCGGTTGAGGCCCTCGAACTGCTGGCTGACCAGCACGGCCTTGA
Source organism: Pseudomonas sp. P7758 (assembly GCF_013386485.1). Taxonomy (NCBI): domain Bacteria; kingdom Pseudomonadati; phylum Pseudomonadota; class Gammaproteobacteria; order Pseudomonadales; family Pseudomonadaceae; genus Pseudomonas; species Pseudomonas sp. P7758. The sequence goes on from NZ_JACARS010000033.1 coordinate 26,042, forward strand.
AGTGGGTCTGCAACCCACGGCTGTGCATATGGCTTTCATCCAGCACGCTCAAGTGTTCCGGGCTCAGGGCGACGAGTGCCGATTCGATACGCTGTTGCATGGTCATTCCTGTTTACTTCTTCTTGGCCGGGGCCGGGGCTTTTGGCGTCAGCTCGTTGGTCATGTCTTCCAGCAGCTTGTTCACCACAGGTACCGCGCTTTCCAGCTTGGCCTGGGTCATCTGGGCCGATTGCTGGGTCAGCTGGGGCATTTTCTCCAGGACTTTCTTGCCCAGTGGCGACTGGTAGAACGCAACCAGGTCCTTGAGCTCGGATTCGCTGAAGTTGTCGGTGTAGAGCTTGATCATGTCCGGCTTGAGCTTGTTCCAGCCGATGGCCTGGTCCAGGGCGGTGTTGGCCTTGGCCTGGTAGGTGTCCAGGACGGTTTGCTTGGAAGCAGGCGCCTTGGTCTGCTCGAAACGCTGGGCGAACATTTGTTGCACTTGCATGTACACCGGGGTACCCAGCTTGTCGGCATGGGCCAGGGTAAGGAAGGCTTCGGCACTGGCGTTGTGGCTGGCGGTATCGGCAAAAACCTGGCCGCTGGCACATACCAGAGCAACCGCGGTACAGATGGCACGAAGACGAGTCATCGAGTTTCCTTTTCTAGCAGGCGAGGTAAGACCCCAAGGGCGCCCATTCTGCGCCTAAAAAACGCCGCGGCTCAACCCCACGCCTTGTGGGGCCTGGTTTTGCGGGGCTTAATCCGATGAAAAGTCTTTTAAGGGAACCCCACCGGACGATCAGGGCCTAAACTGCGCAAACGAACCTGAAGGAGTGTGCCCGATGAGCCGTATCGAAACCGACAGCCTGGGAGAAGTGCAAGTCCCGGATGACGCTTACTGGGGCGCGCAGACCCAACGCTCGCTGGTGAACTTCGCCATCGGCGACCAGCGCATGCCCCTGGCTGTGTTGCACGCCCTGGCCCTGATCAAGAAGGCTGCGGCCCGGGTCAACGACCGCAATGGCGACCTGCCCGCCGACATTGCCCGGTTGATCGAACAGGCCGCCGACGAAGTGCTCGCCGGCGAACACGACGACCAGTTTCCCCTGGTGGTGTGGCAGACCGGCAGCGGCACCCAGAGCAACATGAACGCCAACGAAGTGATCGCCGGCCGTGCCAACGAGCTGGCGGGCAAGCCCCGTGGCGGCAAGAGCCCGGTGCATCCCAACGACCACGTCAACCGTTCCCAGAGCTCCAACGACTGCTTCCCCACCGCCATGAGCATCGCCGCCGTGCAGGCCGTCACCGAGAAGCTGTTGCCGGCGATCCGTGAACTGTCTGGTGGTTTGGCAGAGTTGTCGGCGCGCCACATGAAGCTGGTGAAAACCGGCCGCACCCACATGATGGATGCGACGCCCATCACCTTCGGCCAGGAAGTCTCGGCCTTTATAGCGCAACTCGACTACGCCGAACGCGCGATCCGCAGCGCCCTGCCCGCCGTGTGTGAACTGGCCCAGGGTGGTACTGCCGTCGGCACCGGGCTCAATTCACCCCACGGTTTTGGCGAGGCGATTGCCTCGGAATTGGCCGCGCTGTCGGGCCTGCCGTTTGTCACCGCACCGAACAAATTCGCCGCGCTGTCGGGCCATGAGCCGTTGACCACCCTGCACGGCGCCTTGAAGACCCTGGCCGTGGCCCTGATGAAAATCGCCAACGACCTGCGCCTGCTGGGCTCCGGCCCGCGTGCCGGGCTGGCGGAAGTCAAGTTGCCGGCGAATGAACCGGGCAGCTCGATCATGCCCGGCAAGGTCAACCCGACCCAGTGCGAAGCGCTGTCGATGCTGGCCTGCCAGGTGCTGGGCAATGACGTGACCATTGGCTTCGCCGCCAGCCAGGGCCACTTGCAGTTGAACGTGTACAAGCCGGTGATCATCCACAACCTGCTGGAATCGATCCGCCTGCTGGCCGACGGTTGCAGCAACTTCCAGGAGCACTGCATCGCCGGCCTGGAACCCGACGCCGAGCAAATGGCCGCGCACCTTGAGCGTGGCCTGATGCTGGTGACTGCGCTGAACCCGCACATCGGCTACGACAAGTCCGCCGAGATTGCCAAGAAGGCCTATGCCGAAGGGCTGACCCTACGGGAAGCGGCGCTGAAGCTGGGCTATCTCACGGACGAAGAGTTCGACCAGTGGGTGCGTCCGGAAAACATGCTGGAAGCCGGTCATTAAGACGCCAATCGTGCACGCCGGGCCCTGAGCCCGGCGAACAGCGACGGCGCCAACGCCACGGTCGCAGACCCCAGCACCACCAACACGGCACCGCCGTAGCCGAGGGCATTGATGTCTTCGGCGTGCACATACTCGGGCCACATCCACGCGGCCAGCGCCACCGCGACGAAGGTCACCAATGGCGTCAGCGCCAGGGTGGCGCTGACGCGCGAGGCTTCCCAGTGGGCCAGGGCTTCGGCGAATGCGCCGTAGGCAATCAGCGTATTGAAGCAGCAGGCCAGCAGCAGCCAGCCTTGCAGCGGGCTCAGTTGCAGCGCTTCCATCGGGTGCGCCCATGGCGTCAGCAAGAGCGCGCAGGACAGGTAGATCACCATCATCACCTGCAACGAATTCCATACCGTCAGCAACTGCTTCTGGCCCAGGGCGTAGAAGGTCCAGATGGTGGTGGCCAAGAGAATCGTCAGCACCCCGGCGGTGTAGCTGCCCAGGGAGGTCAACAACTCGGTCAGGCGCTGGTTGAAGAACAGGCCGAAGCCGATGATCAGCACCAGCAGGCCCATGCCCTGCCCGAGGCTGAAGCGTTCCTTGAACACGAAGACGCTGGCGATCATCAGGAAGATCGGGCCCACCTGTACCACCAGTTGCGCGGTGCCGGGGCTCAGCAGTTTGAGGCCGACCAGGTAGAGCACGTAGTTGCCCATCAGGCCGCACACGGCGATTGCTACCAGCCAGCCACCTTTTGGTCCGAGGGAACGCCAGCTGGGCAGGCGCCTTACGGCGGCGAGATAGATAAACAGACAACTGCCGGAGACGACCAGGCGAAACCAGGTGACGGTGACGGGATCCATCACCTGCAAGACCTGTTTGAGTTTGATCGGCAGAATGCCCCAGAGCAGCGCGGTCAGCAGGGCCAGGGATAAACCGTAGACCCAACGGCCCGATGAGATGTGCATGAGTGCCCCGAATGCCTGAGGTGGAGGAGGTGCATTCTAGGGGGATGTGAACGGATTGGGATACGGTGCTGATCAAATGTGGGAGCGGGCTTGCTCGCGAAGGCGGTCTATCAGCCAACATTTTCATCGACTGCCCCGCCGCATTCGCGAGCAAGTCGAATCGTCGCACCGCCACTCCCACACTGAGTCAGCGTACGGCTTCGAACAAGCCGGTGGCCCCCATGCCGCCGCCCACACACATAGTGACAATGCCGTAACGCAACTTGCGCCGCTGCAACTCACGCACCAGATGCCCCACCTGCCGCGACCCCGTCATCCCAAACGGATGCCCGATGGAAATCGACCCACCGTTGACGTTGTACTTGGCGTTATCAATTTCCAGCCGATTACGCGCATAAAGGCACTGCGAGGCAAACGCCTCATTCAACTCCCACAAATCAATATCTGCCACCGCCAGCCCACGGGCCTTGAGCAACTTGGGCACCGAAAACACCGGCCCGATCCCCATCTCATCCGGCTCACACCCCGCCACCGTAAACCCGCGAAAAAACGCCTTGGGCTTAAGCCCCAGTTCCAGCGCTTTTTCCAGGCTCATCACCAGTGTCATGGAAGCCCCATCAGACAACTGCGAGGAATTCCCCGCCGTCACCGACCCATCCTCCGCAAACACCGGCTTCAATCCCGCAAGACTGGCCAACGTCGTATCCGGACGATTGCAATCATCCCGATCCACCACCCCCTCCAACACCTGCACCGCGCCAGTGTTCTTGTCCTCAACCTTGTACTTCACCGCCATCGGCACGATTTCATCATCGAACAACCCGTCAGCCTGGGCCTGAGCCGTACGCTGCTGGCTTTGCAGCGCATACAGATCCTGCTCTTCACGACTGACGTGATACCGCCGCGCAACGATTTCCGCCGTCTGCCCCATGGGAAAGTAAATGCCCGGCACCTGCTCCTTGAGCAACGGATTGATCAGGTTATCGGTGTTGACGCTCTTCATGGTCAGGCTGATGGACTCGACTCCACCGGCCACGATGATCTCGCTGCAACCGGAAGCAATCTGGTTGGCGGCGATCGCAATCGCCTGCAACCCCGAGGAACAGAAACGGTTGAGGGTCATGCCCGCCGTACCGGTACCCAGTTGCGACAACACCGCCACATTGCGGCCGATGTTGTAGCCCTGGGCACCTTCGTTGGAACCGGCGCCGACGATGCAGTCCTCGACCGTGGCCGGGTCGATGCCGTTGCGGGTCAGCAACGCGTTCACGCAATGGGCAGCCATGTCATCGGGACGGGTCTGGTTGAACTTGCCGCGAAAGGACTTGGCCAGGCCGGTTCGCACGCTGTCGACGATCACTACTTCACGCATGGGCTACCTCAATTGTTGTGGTTGTTGAGAGATGGATCGAGCATAGATCCCGCCCTCTTCAACCGCGACAATCATTCACCCCGCGTATGCAAAAGCATGGCGTTACTTCTTCTTGTCCTTCTTGTCATGCTTGTCGGACTTGTCGAACGCTTCCTCCAGCGCCCGGTTGATGGTGCGCAGTACCTTCACCCGCGCCCAGCGCTTGTCGTTGGCTTCAACCAGCGTCCACGGCGCAATCTCGGTGCTGGTGCGGTCCACCATGTCACCCACCGCCGCCCGGTAGTCGTCCCACTTCTCGCGGTTACGCCAGTCGTCCTCGGTGATCTTGAAGCGTTTGAACGGGATTTCCTCGCGGGCCTGGAACCGCTCCAGCTGCGTCTGCTTGTCGATCGCCAGCCAGAACTTGACCACGATCACCCCGGCGTCGCGCAGTTGCTCTTCGAAGTCGTTGATCTCGCCGTAGGCGCGCATCCAGTCCGTCGGCGTGCAGAAGCCTTCGATGCGTTCCACCAGCACCCGGCCATACCAGGAGCGGTCGAACACGGTGAACATGCCCCGCGCCGGAATCTTCTGCCAGAAACGCCACAGGTAAGGCTGGGCGCGCTCGTCTTCACTGGGCGCGGCGATCGGCACGATGTGGTACTGCCGGGGATCGAGGGCTGCCGCCACACGCCGGATGGCCCCACCCTTGCCCGCCGCGTCGTTGCCTTCAAACACTGTCACCAACGCGTGCTTGCGCATGCGTTTGTCGCGCATCAGCCCGGAGAACCGCGCCTGCTCGGTAATCAGTTGTTCTTCGTAATCGTCCTTTTCAAGGCTCAGGGTCATGTCCAGGCTGTTCAGCAGGCTCATCTGGTCAACCGCCGATGGCAGCGGCGCCGGGTTCATGCCGCTGGCTTTACCCTTGGGCACTTTCAAGGCGTTTTGCAGGCCTTCGAGCAGGATCTTGCCGACGGTCAGCCCGCGGTAGTGCGCATCGACACCCTCGATCACATACCAAGGCGCATAGTCACGGCTGGTGCGGCGCAGGATCCGCTCACCAAAATGCACAAACTTGTCGTAGGTCTTGGACTGCTGCCAGTCCAGCGGGCTGATGCGCCAGCTGTGCAGCGGGTCGTCCTGCAAGGCTTTGAGCCGGGATTTCATTTGCTTCTTGGAGAGGTGGAACCAGAACTTGAAGATCAGCGCACCTTCATCACACAGCATCTTTTCCAGGCGCTCGGCCCCGGCGATGGCCTGGTCCAGCCGCGCGTCCTTGATCTCGCCATGGACGCGACTCTGCAGCATCTGGCTGTACCAGTTACCAAAAAAGATCCCCATGCGGCCTTTCGCCGGAAGCTGGCGCCAGTAGCGCCAGGCCGGTGGGCGGGCCAGTTCTTCGTCGGTCTGCTGGTCGAAGGTGCGCACCTCGATCAGGCGCGGGTCCATCCATTCATTCAGCAACTTGACGGTTTCACCCTTGCCCGCGCCTTCGATGCCATTGATCAGGATGATCACCGGGAAGCGCTTCTGCTGTTGCAGTTCGTACTGCACTTCCAGCAAGGCTTCACGCAGGGCCGGCACTTCGGCGTCGTAGGTGTCTTTGTCGATGGCGTGACCGATTTCGGCAGATTCGAACATGGGCGGCTCCGTTCCAGAAGTGATCAAGACTAGCGGATTGGGCAACAACACGTGGCAGGAAATTCCACAGCGGCTTGCCATGGATCAATGACAACCCTGTTGATCAGCTAGAATGGCCGCCTTGCCTTTACCGAGCCGCTCATGAACCCCGTATCCCACGCCCAGCTTGACTGGGATGACCAAGGTCGCCCGCACTCGCGGGTCTTCGATGACGTGTACTTCTCCGACAAGTCGGGCCTTGAAGAAACCCGCTACGTATTCCTCGAACAGAACCGTCTGCAGGAACGTTTTGCGGCGCTGCCGGTGGGTGGGCGCTTGGTGATTGGTGAGACCGGCTTCGGCACCGGCCTGAATTTTTTGTGCGCCTGGCAACTGTTTGAACAGCATGCGGTGGCGGGTGCACGCCTGCATTTTGTCAGCGTGGAAAAGTACCCGCTGAGCCACGCCGACCTGCAGCGCACCCTCGCCCTCTGGCCGGAACTGGCACCGTTCGCCGAGCAGCTGCTGGCGCAATATATCGCGATTCACCAAGGCTTCCAGCGGCTGGTACTGGATAACGGTCGAGTCACCCTGACGTTGCTGATCGGCGACGCCCTGGAGCAATTGCCGCAACTGGACGCACAGGTCGACGCCTGGCTCCTCGACGGTTTCGCCCCGGCCAAGAACCCCGACATGTGGACTGCCGAGCTGTTCGCCGAACTGGCGCGGCTGGCGGCGCCGGGCTCGACCATCAGCACCTTTACCAGCACCGGCTGGGTACGGCGGTTGATCAACGCCGCCGGGTTCAAGATGAAGCGCACCCCCGGCATCGGCCACAAGTGGGAAATCCTGCGGGGTGAGTTTCTCGGCTGGCCCGCTGAAACGCCTGCGCCTGCCGCGGCAAAACCCTGGTTTGCGCGCCCGCCTGCGGTTTCCGGTGAACGCCATGCACTGGTCATCGGTGGTGGCCTGGCCGGTTGCGCCACGGCGGCCAGCCTGGCGGCACGCGGCTGGCGCGTCAGTTTGCTGGAACGCCACGCGGCGCTCGCACAGGAAGCTTCCGGCAACCCGCAAGGGGTGTTGTACCTCAAGCTTTCCGCCCATGGCACGGCACTTTCGCAGTTGATTCTCAGCGGTTTCGGCCACACCCGGCGCCTGCTGGAACACCTGCAACGTGGCGTGGACTGGGATGGCTGCGGCGTGCTGCAACTGGCCTTCAACGCCAAGGAAGCCGAGCGCCAGGCACAACTGGCCGGCGCTTTTGCCCCGGACCTGTTGCACCTGCTGGATAAAGAGCAGGCACAGGCGCGCGCCGGGATAACGCTGGAGCAAGGTGGGTTGTTCTTCCCCGAGGGCGGCTGGGTTCACCCGCCGGCGCTGTGCGAATGGCAAGCCAGGCACCCGCTGATCGAAGTGCTCCAGCACCACGACGCCCTTGAACTCAAGCAGGTCGACGGTCAGTGGCAGGCGTTGCAGGGCGATACGGTTCTGGCTCAAGCCAGTGTGGTCGTGCTGGCCGGCGCCGCCGAGATCAAGCGGTTTTCCTTCAGCGCTGACCTGCCCCTCAAACGTATCCGCGGGCAAATCACCCGGCTGCCGCAAACGGCGCAAAGCCAGGCGTTGGCCACGGTGGTGTGTGCCGAGGGTTACGTCGCCCCGCCACGCCTGGGCGAGCATACCCTCGGCGCCAGCTTTGACTTCAAGAGCGACGACCTTACGCCTACGGTGGCCGAGCACGTGGGCAACCTCGAGATGCTGCGGGAAATCTCCCTCGATTTGCTGCAACGCCTGGGCGCCGACAGCCTGGCACCCGAACAGCTTGAAGGCCGCGCCGCCTTCCGTTGCACCAGCCCGGACTACCTGCCGATCGTCGGGCCGCTGGCGCAGCGAGAGGCGTTTGATCACACCTACGCCGCCCTCGGCAAAGACGCCCGGCAGGTCCCTGATGCGCCGTGCCCGTGGTTGCACGGCGTGTATATCAACAGTGGCCATGGCTCACGGGGGCTGGTCACCGCGCCACTCTGTGCAGAGCTGCTGGCCGCCTGGCTCGACAATGAGCCCCTGCCGCTGCCGCGCAGTGTCAGCGAAGCCTGTCACCCCAATCGCTTCGCGCTGCGTGCCCTGATCCGCGGTAACCCAGGCAAATCCTGAGGGCCACGACGGGCTTGCAACCCGTCAAGGCTCTTTGCCTTATAACGTATTGTTCTAAAACTCCCACAATTTACCCGGGTCAGTCTCTGGGTACCCGCCGTTTTGGCGGGCTGCATTTCTATCCCTCCCCAACGGAAAAACCGGTAAGGAATTTATGTGCGGATTAGCTGGAGAGTTACGTTTCGATCACCAACCTGCCGACCTGGCAGCGGTGGAACGAATCACCCATCACTTGGCGCCACGCGGTCCTGACGCGTGGGGCTTTCATGCCCAGGGGCCGATTGCCCTGGGCCATCGACGCCTGAAAATCATGGACCTGTCGGATGGCTCCGCCCAACCGATGGTCGACGCCCAGCTGGGCCTGTCCCTGGCGTTCAACGGCGCGATCTATAACTTCCCGGAATTGCGTGAAGAGCTGGAAGCCCTGGGCTACGCCTTCTATTCCGGTGGCGACACCGAAGTGTTGCTCAAGGGCTACCACGCCTGGGGCGAAGCCCTGCTGCCCAAGCTCAACGGGATGTTCGCCTTCGCCATCTGGGAGCGCGATGCCCAGCGCCTGTTTATCGCCCGTGACCGCCTCGGCGTGAAGCCGCTGTACCTGTCGCGCACCGGCCAGCGCCTGCGTTTTGCCTCGGCCCTGCCGGCGCTGCTCAAGGGTGGCGATATCAACCCGATCCTCGATCCGGTGGCCCTCAATCACTACCTGAACTTCCACGCCGTGGTACCGGCGCCGCGCACCCTGCTGGCGGGCATTGAAAAGCTGCCGCCCGCCTCCTGGATGCGCATCGACGCCGATGGCAAGACTGAACAGAAAACCTGGTGGACCCTGCCCTACGGCCCCCACGCCGACGAAGCCAACCTGACCCTGGAAGACTGGACCGACCGCGTGCTCGACAGCACCCGCGAAGCCGTGGCGATTCGTCAGCGGGCGGCGGTGGATGTGGGCGTGCTGCTTTCCGGCGGTGTCGATTCCAGCATGTTGGTGGGCCTGTTGCGGGAAGTCGGCGTGCAGGACCTGTCGACCTTCTCCATCGGTTTCGAAGACGCGGGCGGCGAGCGCGGCGACGAGTTCCAGTATTCGGACTTGATCGCCAAGCATTACGGCACGCGTCACCACCAACTGCGTATCGCTGAAAGCGAAATCATCGAGCAATTGCCGGCGGCGTTCCGCGCCATGAGCGAGCCGATGGTCAGCCATGACTGCATTGCCTTCTACCTGCTGTCCCGGGAAGTGGCCAAGCATTGCAAGGTGGTGCAAAGCGGCCAGGGCGCCGATGAACTGTTCGCCGGTTACCACTGGTACCCGCAGGTGGATGGCGCAAGCGACCCGTACGCGGCCTACCGCGACGCATTTTTCGACCGCAGCTACGACGACTATGCCGCTACCGTCGCGCCGAAATGGTTGACCGCGAATGACGCCGCCGGTGACTTCGTGCGCGAGCATTTCGCCCAGCCCGGCGCCGATGCGGCGGTGGACAAAGCCCTGCGCCTGGACAGCACCGTGATGCTGGTGGATGACCCGGTCAAGCGCGTCGACAACATGACAATGGCCTGGGGCCTGGAAGCGCGCACGCCGTTTCTCGACTATCGCCTGGTAGAACTGTCGGCCCGCGTGCCGGGCAAATTCAAACTGCCGGACGGCGGCAAGCAAGTGCTCAAGGAAGCGGCGCGCCGGGTGATCCCGAGCGAGGTCATCGACCGCAAGAAAGGCTACTTCCCGGTGCCCGGCCTCAAGCATTTGCAGGGTGATACCTTGAACTGGGTGCGTGAGCTGCTGCTGGACCCAAGCCAGGACCGCGGCCTGTTCAACCCGGCCATGCTCGACCGCCTGCTCACCGATCCCCAAGGCCAACTGACCCCGTTGCGCGGCTCCAAGCTGTGGCAACTGGCGGCGCTGAACCTGTGGCTCAGCGAACAAGGAATCTGATTCATGAAACCTCATGCCACGGCTTACAGCCAACGCTTGCTGCGAGGCCAGGCGCCCTCCTACGAGCGCCTGCAAGCCCGCTTCGCCGAAGACGGCAGCGAACTGGACCCCACGCCGATTGCCGTGCATTGCGGTTGGGGCCGGCTGTTGATCGGCCACACCTTCCCGGACCCGGCGAGCCTGGCCCTGGAGTTGCTCAACGAGCAGCCCGGCGAGCGGGATATCGCGCTGTATGTGGCGGCGCCGCAGCAGATCCTCGGGATTGATCCCCAGCAGTTGTTTCTCGACCCGTCCGATACCCTGCGCCTGTGGTTCACCGACTATCGTCCGGCGACCCGGGTGTTTCGCGGGTTCCGGATTCGCCGGGTACAAACCGAGGCGGACTGGCAGGCGGTGAACCAGCTGTACCAGGGGCGCGGCATGTTGCCGGTGGACCCGGCACTGCTGACGCCACGTCATCAAGGCGGCCCGGTGTATTGGCTGGCCGAGGATGAAGACAGCGGCGCGGTGATCGGCAGCGTGATGGGCCTGAACCACCACAAAGCCTTCAACGACCCGGAGAACGGCTGCAGCCTCTGGTGCCTGGCGGTCGACCCGCAATGTACCCGCCCCGGGGTGGGTGAAGTGCTGGTGCGCCACTTGATCGAACACTTCATGAGCCGTGGCCTGAGCTACCTCGACCTGTCGGTGCTGCACGACAACCGCCAGGCGAAAAGTCTCTACGCCAAGCTTGGCTTTCGCGCGCTGACCACCTTCGCCATCAAGCGCAAGAACGGGATCAACCAGCCGCTGTTCCTCGGCCCTGGCCCGCAGGCGGAGTTCAATCCCTATGCGCGAATCATTGTCGAGGAAGCCCATCGGCGCGGGATCGACGTGCAAGTGGACGATGCCGATGCCGGCTTGTTCACCCTGAGCCACGGTGGCCGCCGGGTGCGCTGCCGCGAATCCCTCAGCGACCTGACCAGCGCCATCAGCATGACTTTGTGCCAGGACAAGAGCCTGACCCACAAGGCACTCAAGGCTGCAGGCTTGAAGCTGCCGGAGCAGCAGTTGGCCGGCAGTGCCGACGACAACCTGGAGTTTCTCGACGAGCACCAGCGTATTGTGGTCAAGCCGCTGGATGGCGAACAAGGCCAGGGTGTGGCGGTGGATTTGCAGACCATTGAAGACGTGCAAAAAGCCATTGAGGCGGCCCGCCAATTCGACACCCGTGTACTGCTGGAAAGCTTCCACGAAGGCCTCGACCTGCGCATTCTGGTGATCGGCTTTGAAGTGGTTGCCGCCGCCATTCGCCGCCCGGCGGAAGTCACCGGCGATGGCCAGCATTCCATTGGCGCGTTGATCGAAGCCCAGAGCCGCCGACGCCAGGCCGCCACCGATGGCGAAAGCAAAATCCCCCTGGACCATGAAACCCAACGCACCCTGCAGGCGGCCGGCTACGACTACAACAGCATCCTGCCCCGTGGCGAACGCCTGGCAGTGCGGCGTACCGCCAACCTGCACACCGGCGGTTGCCTGGAAGACGTCACCGCCATCCTCCACCCGACCCTGGTGGACGCCGCCGTGCGCGCCGCCCGTGCCCTCGACATTCCCATGGTGGGCCTGGACCTGATGGTGCCGGCCGCCGACCAACCGGACTACGTGTTTATCGAAGCCAACGAACGGGCCGGGCTGGCCAACCATGAACCGCAGCCGACGGCTGAAAAGTTCGTGGACCTGTTGTTCCCGCATAGCCAACCGACGGCTTGAGAAAGGTGTTGCCTTGACTGGCGCTTTCGCGAGCAAGCCCGCTCCCACAGGGGAATGCATTCCAAATGTGGGAGCGGGCTTGCTCGCGAAGACGCCGGTACAGCCAACACAATCTCTGAGGCGCCCCTTTCATCGAAACCATCGATGCCCTCAACTCATCAGGAGTTTCCATGACCCGAACCATCCCCGAACCGGATCTCGCTTACCTGCAAAAAGTGCTGCTGGAAATGCTCGCCATTCCCAGCCCCACCGGGTTTACCGACACCATCGTGCGCTACGTTGCCGAGCGCCTTGAGGAACTGGGCATTCCCTTTGAAATGACCCGGCGCGGCACCATCCGCGCCACCCTCAAGGGCCAGAAAAACAGCCCCGACCGCGCCGTTTCCGCGCACCTGGACACCATCGGCGCCGCCGTGCGGGCGATCAAGGACAATGGCCGCCTGACCCTCGCGCCGGTCGGCTGCTGGTCCAGCCGTTTTGCCGAAGGCAGCCGCGTCAGCCTGTTCACCGATAACGGCGTGATCCGTGGCAGCGTGCTGCCGTTGATGGCCTCCGGTCACGCGTTCAATACGGCCGTGGATGAAATGCCCATCAGTTGGGACCACATCGAACTGCGCCTGGATGCCTACTGCGCCACCCGCGCCGACTGTGACTCCCTGGGCATCAGCGTCGGCGATTTCGTCGCCTTCGACCCGCTGCCGGAGTTCACCGAGAGCGGGCATATCAGCGCCCGCCACCTGGACGATAAAGCCGGGGTTGCCGCGCTGCTGGCGGCGCTCAAGGCGATTGTCGACAGCGGCCAGCCGCTGCTGATCGACTGCCATCCGCTGTTCACCATCACCGAAGAAACCGGCAGTGGTGCGGCGGCGGCATTGCCGTGGGATGTGAGTGAGTTCGTCGGCATCGACATTGCGCCGGTGGCCCACGAGCAGCACTCCAGCGAGCACGCGGTGAGTGTGGCGATGCAGGATTCCGGCGGGCCGTATGACTATCACCTGTCCCGCCACCTGCTGCGCCTGGCGGCGGAAAATGAGTTGCCGGTGCGCCGCGACCTGTTTCGCTACTACTTCAGCGACGCGCATTCGGCGGTAACCGCTGGCCATGACATTCGCACCGCGCTGCTGGCATTCGGTTGCGATGCCACCCACGGCTATGAGCGCACGCACATCGACAGCCTCGCCGCGCTGAGTCGCCTGCTGGGCGCGTACATCCTCAGCCCGCCGGTGTTCGCCAGCGATGCACAGCCGGCCAAGGGCTCCCTCGACCGGTTCAGTCACCAGATCGAACACGACACACAAATGGAGAGTGATACCCGCGTGCCGTCGGTGGACAGCCTGGTGGGCCAAAAAACCTGAGACTGGCAACTCGGATCCCGGCGCAGTAGCATCGCCGGGATTCCCTAGCCGAGGCTTGTATGCTGATTCCCTACGATGCACTTGAAGTCGACACCCTGACACGCCTCATCGAAGACTTCGTGACCCGCGACGGCACCGACAATGGTGACGACACACCTCTGGAAACCCGGGTGCTGCGGGTACGCCAGGCGCTGACCAAGGGCCAGGCGCTGATTGTTTTCGACCCCGAGAGCGAGCAGTGCCAGTTGATGCTCAAGCACGATGTGCCCAAGCACCTGTTCGACTGAGACTCAAGGATTGGGCACAGGCACTGGATGGGTGTTGGCCTGCTGCCCGTGGCGACTGAGGATCTTCTGATAGACCTCCGCCCGGTGCACATTGACCCCCACCGGCGCTTCCACACCCAGCTTCACTTGGGTGCCGTTCACTTCCAGAATGCGCAAGGTGATCTGGTCACCCACCGAAATTATTTCACCTACCGCGCGGCTTAATACCAGCATGGGGTTCGTCCTTTTTAAGTTACCGAACCCCGACCATGCGCTCCCTGCCTGGCACCATCAATGGCCTTCAGGTTAAACAGGCATGCCTTACACATCAGGGTAAATTACCCTACAGACAGGCAGTGAATAATCTCGAATTACACCCAAGAACCAAACGATATGTTCACATTTGCAGGCGCTCTCTGTGGCTAGAGAGCTTGTTGTGGCGAGGGAGCTTGCTCCCTCGCCACAGCAAGCTCCCTCGCCACATCAGGTGCTCACCTGAAATTCAACCTTTTACCGCCTGCGACTGGGCTTTCGCCCGCATCTTGTCCGCCATCACGGTCATCTCGTCATACAGCAGTTGCGGGTTCTTCTGTTTCAGTGCCCAGGCCATGCGCCCCTGCTCGTGGGGCAGGATCATGAATTGCCCTTCAGCCACCTGCTGGTAGATGTAGTCGGCGATTTCTGCGGCGGTGATCGGCGAGCTTTCCAGCAGCTTGCCCACCTGGGCTTTCATCGCGGGCGTCGGCCCGCGGAACGAGTCCAGCAGGTTCGTCTGGAAGAAGGATGGGCACACCACATGCACGCCGACTTCCTGTTGCTTGAGTTCCACCAGCAGGCTCTCCGAGAGCGCCACCACGCCGGCCTTGGCCACGTTGTAGTTGCTCATGGCCGGGCCCTGCATCAGGGCGGCCATGGACGCGATGTTGATGATGCGGCCCTTGCTCTTTTCCAGCAGCGGCAGGAAGGCCTTGCAGCCCTTGACCACGCCCATCAGGTTGATCGCGATCTGCCAGTCCCAGTCTTCCAGGGACAGTTCGCTGAAGAACCCGCCCGATGCGACACCGGCGTTGTTGACGATCACGTCGATGCCACCGAGCTTTTCCTCACAGGCCTGTGCGAACGCGGTGAGCTGGCTGTAGTCGCGCACGTCGCAGCGCTGGGTGAAACCGTCACCGCCGGCCTGGCGTACAAGCTTGAGGGTTTCTTGCAGGCCTGCTTCGCTGACGTCCGACAAGGCCAGTTGCCAACCCTCGCGGGCCCAGCGCAGAGCGATTTCGCGACCCAGGCCAGAACCGGCGCCGGTGATCATCATGCGATTTTGCATAGGAAAGTAGCCTTGTGGTTCACGGAAGAAGTGAGCCGCAGTGTAGCGAAGGTTTTTCCCGCACCCACGCACCATCAGACTGCTGAATGCCCCAGGCAAACCGTGGGCCGGGTCGGATAGCGGGAAACCCGCCAAGTTCCATTTATTTGAACTAAGGACAGTTATTTGCAACGGGGTTAAAGGAAATAAGCAAGTTAGCGAAAAGCTTTAAAAAAACACGGAATTTTCTGCCAAACACATGGGTCGGAGTTATTAAGGCGTCCGTATCAGTTGTCGGGCCTATCCGTTAAATACCAGGTCTTTTCAGAAGACAATAAGGAAAACAAAACATGAGCCTCATTCTTATCATTATTCTGATCCTCCTGCTGGTCGGCGGTCTTCCAGTGTTCCCTCACTCACGCAATTGGGGTTACGGGCCATCGGGTATTCTCGGTACTGTGTTGGTAGTGCTGTTGATTCTGTTGTTGCTCGGCAAGATATAACGCGTTCCAGCGTGCAAAAAAAAGAGGCCTTGAAAGGCCTCTTTTTTTATGCGCGGGTATTTAGTCCGGCTTGCCGTCCACTACACCGGCGGTGTTGTCCAGCAGGCTCTTGGTAGCGGTCTGCAGGAACGATTCGAGCTTCTGCTTCAACGCAGCCTCGTCCGGCGACTCTGGAATCACTTTCCCGGTCGGGTTGGCGCCCAGTTCGTATTCCCACAACTTCGGCGGCATTTCCTTGGGCAGTACCAGCACGCGGTCACCGGTAAGCAAGGCGACGGTCTGGTCGCTGCCCGACGGCTTGATCACGCCAAAGCCCTTGTCACCTTCCGGCAGGTTGAGCAGGTCACGGCCCCAGCACTGGTGCAGGGTGTCACCGCCCAGGCGGCCCATAATGGTCGGCACGATGTCGATCTGGGTGCCCACGGTGTGGTCACGCTCGCCGAACTTCTCCTGCATGCCCGGTGCGATCATCAGCATCGGCACGTTGAAGCGGCCCAAGTCCATCTCGGTGATCTGCTGCTCGTTGCCGAAGCCGTGGTCGCCCACGATCACGAACAGGGTTTCCTTGAAGTACGGCTCCTTGCGGGCCTTTTCAAAGAACTGGCCCAAGGCCCAGTCGGAGTAGCGCATGGCCGTCAAATGCTCGTTGAGGCTGCCACGGTCGGTGACCTTCTCGACCGGCAATGGCGTCGGCAACGCGTACGGCGTGTGGTTGGACAGGGTTTGCAGCAGCGCATAGAACGGCTTGCCGCCTTCACGGGCCTTCAACTCTTCCAGGCCACGGTTGAACATGTCCTGGTCGGACACGCCCCAGGTCGGGTCCGAGAACACCGGGTTGACGAAGTCATTACGCCCGATGAAGTTGGTCATGCCCTGGTTGCTGAAGAAGCCCGACTGGTTATCCCAGGCGAAGTCGCCGTTGTAGACGTACACGTCATCGAAATCGCGATGGCTGAGCAACTGCGGCAGGCCCGACAGCTTGTGGCTGCCTTCCGGAGTCTGCATCAGGTATTCGAAACCCGGCAGGTTCGGGAAGCAGGCCATGGTGGCGAACATACCCTGGTGGGTGTGGGTGCCGTTGGAGAAGAAGCGGTCGAACAGCAGGCCTTCCTTGGACAGTTTGTCGAAGTACGGCGTGATGTTGCCCGGGCGGCCCAGGGCGCCCACCGAGTGACCGGCGAA
Source organism: Pseudomonas sp. P7758 (assembly GCF_013386485.1). Lineage (NCBI taxonomy): Bacteria > Pseudomonadati > Pseudomonadota > Gammaproteobacteria > Pseudomonadales > Pseudomonadaceae > Pseudomonas > Pseudomonas sp. P7758. Next base: position 42,615 of record NZ_JACARS010000033.1, read on the forward strand.
GCTTTCCATCAGGATAACCACGACGTTCTTGATCGGCAGGGTCTTCTCGGCCGGCGGCGTGAAGTCACGGCGTACCGCGGCGGTGTCGGTGTCGACCAGTTTCTCGCTCGGCAATACCAGCATGTCGCGCACGGTCTGGGTGGCCAGCGGCTGCTCCAGGGTGGCTTTCCAGATGTTCGAACGCTCCTCGGAGAAGCGCGATTTCGCCGCCGCAATCAGCGACAAGGTACCGTTGAGGCCCAACTGGTTGGCGAAGTTCGAGTCGGTGGTGTACACGTCGCCCCAACGCAGTGGCGGGCCCTGGCGCAGGGTGCCACGGATGGCGACCACGGCGACCAGCAGGCAGACCACGAACACCGCGATGCGCGTGTACCACGGCGCTACCTGGCGAGTGCCGATGCTGCCACCGCTGAACGGGCCGCGTGGGCGCGTTGCACGGTCGGCGCCTTTGAAGGCGATGCTCAGGATCAGCGTACCCACGGCCCAGGCCAGCAGGTAGCGCACCACCGGGAAACCGTACCAGAGCATGCTCATCACGGTTTTCGGGTCTTCCTTCACGTACTGGAAGACCAGGCCGTTGAGGCGCTGGTGGAACTCGCGGTAGAAGTCCATTTCCATCAGGCCCAGGAACAGCGCGATGCTGGACGCGACCGTCAGCCACAAGCGGAAGAACCCGCGCGCCGCCATGGCCCGTACGCTGAACAACGCCAGCAGCAGCGGCACCAGCACGTACATCACCAGGCGGATATCCAGGCGCAGGCCGTTGGCGAACGCTTCAAGGAAAGTCGAGGCCGGTGTGTCGAGGATCATCTCGCGGTTGTAGACCAGCAGCGCCAGGCGCAGCAGGGAGAACATCACCATCATGATCAAGGCACAAAGCAGCGTGTACGCCAGATGGGATTTGACGGTCGGTTGCAGCAAGCGATTAGAAGCTCGCTGCTGATTCAGGGCGTCCGGGTTTGCCATGTCGTTTTAGGACCCATTGGAAGTTTAAGTTGCGAATGAATACAGCGGCGCCCCGCCCTCGCCCAGGCAGGCTGGGGTAGACGGTGAACGCAATGGCGCAAATGGTGCCCGATCAACGCCGGCAACGCCATTGATTACTCACTCCTGCAGTAGGTGGGCACTCGTTTTAGAGCACTCGACAGGGGAAATAGCCGGCGAATTGTCTTGGATGGAATGTGAAAATTTTGTACAGCGAATATCTCGAAACACAATAACGGGCGTACGGAAACAGATGTGGGAGCGGGCTTGCTCGCGAATACGGTAAATCAGTCGATACATCAGGTGACTGTTACACCGTATTCGCGAGCAAGCCCGCTCCCACACTTACTGTGCCCGCTCTGGATAGCGTTGTTTGGATCAGATCCGCACGTTACCGCGCGGCCCGGCGATCGCCCAGATGATCAAGCCCAGTACCGGCAGCAGCAGGATCAACAGGATCCACAACACTTTGGCGCCGGTACTCGCGCCGCTTTTGAACACGTTGATGATCGCCCAGATATCCAGCGCGAGGATGATCAACCCGATCAGACCATTAAAAGTGGAACCCATGGTGTCGCTCCTAAGTGAGGGCTTGCCTGCTTAGGATAGTCAGCCGTGGCCGGGGGTTCCGTTTTATTTCAGACGTGTACCGCAACCCGCAGGGCTTCCAGCGATGGTTCGCCCTTTATGCCGGTTTCGGCACACAACTCCAGCACCCGTGGCACGTCGTTGCCGTAGACCAGCACAGCCTGGATCTCGTCGTCCAGCAACTGGCTGAAGTTCATCAGCACGTAGCCGCCGTTCTCCGGGTTGAGGGCGCTCATCTGGATCTGGATGCGGTTCAGCGCGGTCAGGGCTTCGGTCTTGGCCAGTTGCTTGGGCTTGAGGTTGAACGCCACGCCGGGGCCAAAGGAGGCGACGATCTGGGCGAACAGGTCCTGGTAAGTGTCGGCCTGGAACAGCACGGTGTCAGGCAGGCTGCCGACGACGATCCACTCACCCAGGGGAATCGGGAAAGTGTCGTCGTAGTTGATGTCGGGGTTGGCGGCCAGGAAAGCGTCGGGATCGGCGTAGGCCTGGGCCGCTTCGTCAGCCACCTTGGCGATCTCGGGTTCGCTCATGCAGCCGGAGCTGATTTTGCTGATGAGTTCGACGAGTGCGGTTTTCATGGGGTGGTCCTGTGGCGGGGCTGATTTTGAGGGCGCAAAGCCTACACCAGTTTTTGCAACTGCGCCGCCGTATCCACCGCCCCCATGGTCTGCGCGGCTGCCAGCGCGGTCACGCCCTGGGCATCGGTGGCCTTGGGATTGGCGCCCTGGCTGATCAGGTAGTCCACCATTTCGGTACGGTTGAACATCGCCGCCATCATCAAGGCGGTGCGACCATCAGAGGATGCGCCTTCGACCAACGCTCCGCCTTCGATCAATGCCTTGACCACCGGCAGGTTGCCCTTGAACGCCGCGCCGGCAATCGGCAGCTGGTTCTTGTCGTTGGCAATCTGGGGGTCGGCCTTGAATTCCAGCAGCACTTTCACCGCGTCCACATGACCATGGTAGGCCGACAGCATCAACAGCGTATCGCCATTGTGGTTACGCAGGTTCGGCGGCAAGCCCTTGGCCAGCAACGCCGCCAGCATCGCGGCATCGCCTTTGCGCGCCACATCGAACACCTGCTCGGCAAATTCGGCGGCTTCGTCTTCGGTCATTTGTTTGGCTTGGTCTGACATGTGGGGCTCCTTGTCTGGTGTTTCATAAGGCGCCCAGTCTCGCGATGGAGTTCCCCACTGTCATGCCTTTTTTCCCAAAAGCGGCGATAGGCAGAATCAATAACGGAACTTACCCGCCTGGATGTCCGCCAACAGTTGCCCGGTGACCGGCACATAACTGTCCGACCCAGGCAGCCAGGCAAAGATCGGATCATCACCGGCCTTGCCCGGGTCGAACGCTTCCTCCTTCAGCTTCACCTTCTGGTATTTGAAGGTGCCCGTGGTTTCCATCTTCACCTTGATCCGCAGGAACAACGGCACCGCATACGCGGGCAATTGCCCGTGGGCGAAGGTCAGCAACTCGCGCATGTCCAGGGAAGCCAGGGATTCGGCAGGCGTAATGGCCGCCATGCCCGCGCGGCCGTTGGTGTTTTCAATCTCCACGCCGTAGGCCACCACTTCGGAAATCTGCGGGTGCTGCAGGAAGATGTTCTCGACTTCGGTGGTGGAGACGTTTTCACCTTTCCAGCGGTAGGTGTCCCCCAGCCGGTCAACGAATTGGGCGTGGCCGAAGCCGATATTGCGCAACAGGTCGCCGGTGTTGAAATAACGGTCGCCCTTCTCGAACACGTCGCTGAGCACCACCTTGCGGTTCTTCTCGGGGTCGGTGTAGCCGTCGAACGGTGCCTTGTCATCGATCCTGGCCAGCAGCAGCCCCTGGCCCCCCTTGGGCACTTCGCGCATGAAACCGTCGGCGCCGCGAATCGGCTCACAGCTGTCATGGGCGTAGTCCACCAGTGCCCAGTGCATCAGGGAAAAGCCGATGGTGTTGTCGAAGTTCAGCACATTGGTGAAGCCGATGTTGCCGTCACTGGCGGCGTACAGCTCGCAGATATGATCAACGCCAAAGCGCTGCTTGAACTCAGCCCAAACCCCAGGGCGCAGGCCGTTGCCGATCATCTTCGTCACCCGGTTATCACGGTCCTGCTCGCTCGCGGGCTGGTCGATCAGGTAGCGGCACAGCTCGCCGACATAACCCAGGGTGGTCGCATTGAATTTGCGCACATCGTCCCAGAACTGGCTGGCGCTGAACTTGCGGCGAATCGCGAACCCCGACGCCCCGGCAATCGCTGAACCCCAGCACACGCACAGGCCAGTGGCGTGATACAGCGGCAAGGTGCAATAGACGACATCCTCGGGCCCCATATCCAGGGCGATGGTGCCGAAACTGGCCGAGGACTTCATCCAGCGGCCGTGTTTGAAAATGCCGGCCTTGGGCAAGCCGGTGGTGCCGGAGGTGTAGATATAGAAGCAAGGGTCGTTGAAAAAAATCTGCTGGGTGCTGGCGGGGTTTTCCACCGGGCAGTCGGCGCTGGCAGCCATCAGGTCGACGTAATCCGGCGGCACATGGCTGTGCTGCTGATCGGCAATAAACCAGGTTTTATCCGCCTCGATGGCCACCTGGCTGCGCACGGCCTCGTAGGCCCCTACCAACTCGGCTCCCACCACGATGGCCGCCGGTGCCACCAGGTTGAGGCTATGTACCAGCGCCGACTGGGTTTGCGAGGTATTGAGCATCGCGCAAATGCCGCCCACCTTGGCCACGGCCAGTACGCTGAGCAACAACTCGGGGCGGTTCTCGATAAACAACGCCACCACGTCGCCCTTGCCGATCCCCTGCTGCTGCAGGTAGTGAGCCATGCGGTTGGCCTGCTGGTTGGCCTGGCGGTAGCTCAGCACCGTGTCGCCATACAGCAGCGCGGCGCCGTCGGGGTTGCGTTGGGTGGCTTGTTCAAAGGTCCAGCCCAGGCCGCACGGCTGGTCGGGATCGGTGATGTTGGCAACGCGGATTCCGCGCACCAGGCGCGGCAGCGCACGGACAATGGTGGGCACCTTACGCAGCATCATGCCCCAGGTGATCATGTCACTTGGCGGGTGGTTCATGGCGGGAACGTCCTTTTTCTTATTGTTCGTATGACCCTCAAGGCACCCATCGCACTGTAAGACCCGCGCCGAATGCCTTGCAGGAAAATACGCCAGCCGTTCTTCGGCTGTACACGCAGGATTTGAAAAGTTTTGTATCCCGAAAGGAAAAGGAATTTTGCGCACCGCCAGGTGGTCACTATGGAAGACCTGCCTTGCGTGCCAGCGGTGAAACACTTGGCAAAACCCCGCAAAATGCAGGATGCACGATGGCCATTCATGCAAATTGCACGAAACTGAAATTCTTAAAATTTTATAAATATTTGATTTATAAGGATTTTTTAAGATAGTCAGTACTGGCACAATCACTGCACCTATCACTCCACGCTGCAAAACATGAGCTAACGGAGCTGATAGACATGAGCCTGATCCAAGATAAATTTTCTTCTGTGTTCTCCAATTTCGACGTCACCACCCAGGCGCGTCCTGATGGCGGCATCCTGCTGACCTTGCGTAACAGCGAAGGCAAGCAGATCAAACGTTCGATCTCTTATCAGCAACTGCACACGGCCGACCAACTGACGTGGGTCATCAGCGCCATTCGCCGCGACCTGGCTGAACAAGCCAGCGACCTGCCACAGATTTCGATGCTGCAAAGCCAGAACCGCTTTGCCCTGCCGACCTACCATTCGGCTTGACCGTCATGCAGGACCCGAACAGGTCGTGGTGCCGTTGCGCACCACGGCCTTTTTTTATTTGCACAATCCCTGTTTCACCGCCTCGTTCACGGCCTGGACCCGGTTAGTCACCTGCAACTTGCCGTAGATGTTGCGCAGGTGAAACTTCACCGTGGCCTGGGAGATGGAGCGAATCCTGCTGATTTCCCACACCGTCTTGCCCTCGACCGCCCAATGCAGGATTTCCCGTTCCTTTGGGGTCAGGGGTTTACCCGACAACATCGCACGCGCCTTGCGGTTGGCAACCGGCGCGCTGTCCGTTTGCGTGGACGGTTGTTCCTGTGGCTCCGAACCGCTCATGCAGGCCTCTCTCTTCATATAGGTCTTGTAACGCCCGAAGTCGGATTACTCCTATTGACAGGCGAATAAATATTGAGACCAGAGAGAGTTACACAAAGAGTGGAAGTAACAAGTAAGGTCAACGATAAACAGCTGTTACCCACAAACTTTCAAGTTTATTCCTACAGCGATTTCCAACCTGAAGGAATTGAAGTTAAAAAAAAGCCCCCTGTTCAGGAGGCATTGCCGGACGAACTTAGTCATCAAGCCGGGGGAAACCCTCGGCGATCGCGTCGCCGGTCAGCATGACCGCCAGCCCTTCAGGGTCACTGAACAGGCGGATCGCCACAAAGTGCGGGTTCTCCCCCATATCAAACCAGTGCGGGATGCCGCTCGGCACCAAGATCAGGTCGTTTTTCTCGCAGAACACCGCGTACACATAATCTTCGATGTGCAAGGTAAACAGCCCACGACCCGCTACGAAAAAACGCACGTGGTCTTGGGCCATGCGGTGTTCGTCGAGTCGCTCGGCGCGCAATTGGGCTTTCTGCGGGTGATCGTTGCTGACGCGGAGCACATCAACGGTGGTGTAGCCGCGCTCGGTCATCAGCTTGTCGATGGGCGCCTGGTAGGCGGCGATAATCTCAACCTCGCTGGCCCCGGGCTCAAGTCGGGTAGCCGCCTGCCAGCGATCGAACCCCACACCCAGCTCGGCCAGGGTCGAGGCGATATCGTCCTGGTGAGTCAGGACCTTGTTCGGGGTGTCGGGGGTGCAGACATGGTAAACCGCGAGATAGCTCATCAAACTCTTCCTCTGTCACGGGAGCCGCTCATGGCCGCTCCTTTTGCAATCGAATGCCAATGATTAGGGCGGCGGCCAGGGCCGCGACGCTGGCAATGCTGAAGGTCAGGGTCGGCCCCAGCAGGTTCCAGCTGTAACCTGAATAGAGTGCGCCCAGCGCACCGCCGGTACCGGCCAGTGCCGCATACAGTGCCTGGCCCTGCCCTTGCTGGCGAGCACCAAAGCTGCGTTGCACGAACTGGATGGCCGCCGCGTGGAAGCTGCCGAAGGTCGCCGCGTGCATCACCTGCGCCAGCAACAGCACCCAGAAGAATTCGGCAAACGAGCCCAGCAGCAACCAGCGCAGTGCGGCCAGCAGGAAACTCGCCATCAATACCCGGCGTACCGAAAAGCGCGTGAGAATCCGGCTCATGGCCAGGAACGTCAAGACTTCCGCCACCACGCCCAGCGCCCACAACATGCCGATCACGCCACGGCTGTAACCGAGGTGTTCAAGGTGCAGGGTGAGGAAGGTGTAGTACGGGCCGTGGCTCATTTGCATCAGCGCCACGCAGGCATAAAACGCGAGGACACCGGGGCTGCGCAGTTGCCGCAAAAAGCCGTCACCGGCCAGGCGGTTGCCCTGGGCCGGCGGCTGCGCATTCGGCACCCAGAGGCTCGCGCCGATGATGCCGGCCATGATCACCACGACCACCACCGGGTAGATATCCAGGCTCAGCCAGTCGAACAAGCGGCCCATGATCACCACGGTGAGGATAAAACCGATGGAGCCCCACAACCGCACCTGGCTGTAGCGCGAGGTCTGGCCTTGCAGGTGCGCGAGGGTGATGACTTCAAACTGCGGCAGGACCGCGTGCCAGAAGAACGCGTGCAAGGCCATCACCAGCGCCAGCCAGGCGTAAGTCTTGCTGACAAAGATCAACGAGAAACTCACCAGGGTGCACACCGCGCCAAAGCGCACGATGGCCAGGCGCCGGCCGGTGTAATCCCCCAGCCAGCCCCACAGGTTGGGTGCCACGCAGCGCATCAGCATGGGGATGGCCACCAGCTCGCCGATGCGCGCGCTGGAGAACCCAAGGTGATCGAAGTACAACGCCAGGAACGGCGCCGTCGCCCCCAGCAGGGCGAAATAGAACAGGTAGAAGCTGGAGAGTCGCCAGTATGGAAGGGCTTGCGTCAGCATAAGTGACTTGTGGCGAGCGAGCCTGCTCGCGCTGGGTCGCGAAGCGGCCCCGATAGAAGCGCCGCAGTTCTCCAGGTACTACCGGGTTGCAGGCTTTGGGGCCGCTGCGCAGCCCAGCGCGAGCA